>JAAYEN010000281.1 GCA_012728775.1 Tissierellia bacterium | reverse complement strand
TATTCCCACTCAATTGTAGCTGGTGGTTTACTTGTTATATCATAAACAACTCTATTAACACCTTCAACTTCACTAGTGATTCTTTGGGATACTATTTTTAATATGTCGTAAGGAATTTCTGCAAATTCTGCTGACATATAATCTTTTGTTATTACTGCTCTTAAAGCTACAGTATAATCATAAGTTCTTTTGCCGTCACGATTTCCAACAGATTGTACATTGGTGAGAACTACAAAAAATTGACCAATAGATTTATCTAATCCTGCATTTTTAAGTTCTTCTCTAAAAATATAATCTGCATCTCTAAGAATATCAAGTTTGCTTTTTGTTAAATCACCTAAAACTCTTACTCCTAATCCTGGTCCCGGAAATGGCTGTCTCCAAACCAAATTTTCATCTAAATTTAATTCTAGACCAAGTTCTCTAACTTCATCTTTAAATAGATATTTTAATGGCTCTAATAAAGCGTTAAAATCTACTACGTCAGGCAATCCTCCCACATTGTGATGGCTTTTTATAGCGACTTCGTCTTCGTCACCACTTTCGATTACGTCAGAATAAATCGTACCTTGAGCTAGAAAATCTACTGATTCAATTTTTTGACCTTCTTCTTCAAACACTCGAATAAATTCTTCTCCAATAATTTTTCTTTTTTCTTCAGGGTCTATAACATTTTCCAATTTATTCAAGAATCTATTTTCTGCATCAACTGATATTAAAGTCATACCTGAATCTTTAAAAGCTGCTCTTACTTCAGCGCCTTCATTTTTTCTCATAAGTCCTGTATCTACAAATATGCATGTAAGTTGATTTCCTATAGCGTCAGAGATTAGTTTTGCACAAACTGATGAATCTACGCCTCCAGAAAGAGCTAGGAGTACTTTTCCATTTCCTACTTCTTTCTTTATCCTATTGATAATATAGTGTTTATAGTTTTTCATATTCCAGTTTTTCTCTATCTTAGTTTGGTTAATAAAATTATTTAAATTATCAATTTCATCAGAGCCTATTGCATTTAGCATGGGGATATTTAGAGATTTATACTTTTCTATATAATCTTCAATATTTTCTTTTTTATTTCCAGATAGAATTATTCCTTTTACAGTATTGTCTATTTCGTCCAAACCTTTTTTATATGGATATATTTCACAATATATAGACTCATTACGAAGATCTCGAGCTAAGTTTTGGCTTTGGAATCCACCAAAATCTATTATTAGTATTTTTTCGTTTTTCATTATTGCCTCCAAATTGATAGTATTTATATTATAGAATTCAATCTTTCAATATTCAAGTTAATACTAAATACTGTACAAAAAATTTTATAAAATTTTATCTATTTTAAAGACATTTTTAGGGGTATACTTAATTTGGGTGATAAATATGAATAATAGAATTGGAGTTTTTGATAGTGGAGTTGGCGGGTTAACTGTACTTGAAGCTCTAGTTAATAAAATGCCTAATGAGAAATATTACTATTTCGGCGATACTAAAAATATACCTTATGGGATAAAAACCCCAGAAGAAATTGCAGAATTAAGTGTTAATGCATACAGAAAATTGAAGGAATTAGGTATAAAAATTCTTATAATAGGCTGTAATACAGCGACAGTTCATGGACTTTCTGCTATACAAGATATAGCAGATATTCCAGTAATTGGAGTAATTGAACCTGGAGTAATGGCCGCTAAAGAAAGTGGTTGTAATAATATATTAATTTTAGCAACTGAAGCCACTATAAATAGCGGATTGATTCAATCCTTATTAAAAAAAGAAATAAAGGACGTGTCTATAGAAGCAATAGGAGCTCCAGATATGGTTTTGGCTGTTGAAAATGGTAACTCTAAAAATAAAAAAGGAAAAGAAGCTGTAAATAAATATTTAAGTAATACAGAAATTTCTCCAGATTGTGTAATGTTATCTTGTACTCATTTTCCGGCTTTAGAAGATTTTATTATTGAATATTACACTTCTATAAATAAAACGATAAAAATAATCAATCCTGCAGAGAAGGCTGCAGAATTAGCCTTTAATGAATTAATTAAGATCAATCATTTGGAAACCAAATCTGATAGAGATATAGATTATTTTACTTCTGGTGATATTAATAAATTTATCAATTCCGGGAATTTAGTTTTAAGTGGTGGAAATTTGATTATTAAGGGAGCAAGAAATTTATGAGTTTAAGACTAGAAGAAGTTACACTTTTTAAAGGACTTAAAGAAGAAGAAATTAAAAGTGTGTTAGATAAACACGCTCAGAGACAAGAGTTTAAAAAAGGCGAATATATCTTTGTTAAAGGCGACAAGCCAAAGTATATGTATATTCTTGAAAAGGGTTCTTTAAGTGTATTTAACGATGACGTTTTTGGCAAGAGGGAATTATTAAGTTCTTTTTCAAATCCTGGAGATTTGTTTGCCGAGGTTTATTTATATTTAGAAAAAAGAACATATCATTTTTCTGCTATTGCTGATTCCGACTTGAAATTGATTGTAATATCAAAAGAATTTTTTAACCAAATTTATGATTTGAATACAAAGATTGGTAGAATTGTAACCGAAAACTATTTAAATATCCTTTCTGAAAAACTTTATTATTTCAATCAAAAAATTAGAATGATAAGTGGATTTACTCTTAGACAAAAATTATCTAGATATATTCTAGAGAATAGAGATGATGGATTGGAATTTAATTTAACTTATAATAGAGAAGAATTAGCTGATTATCTAGGATCTACTCGTCCTTCCGTATCCAGGGAACTTAGTAAAATGCAAGAAGAAGGCTTAATTAATATCGATAGATCTAAAATAATTATTTTAGATTTAGAAGAATTAAATAATTATAGTTAGTAACATTGGTTACAGAAAATGACATTATTAATCTATATAATTATAATATAATATAAATATTGGAGGTTATATATGTTTTGTTTTCAATGTCAAGAGACAGCTAAAAACATTGGCTGCGATAAGGTAGGAGTATGCGGTAAAAGTGCAGACACTGCAAATCTACAAGATATGACAATCTGGTTATTAAAAGGTCTTTCAGAAATAACTAGTAGATTGAGAAGTAATAGAGTAAAGGTTTCAAGTGAGGTAAATCATTTAGTTACTGAAAGCTTATTTATGACAATTACAAATGCAAACTTCGACTCAGATATGTTTATCGAAAGAATTGAAAAAATTATAGATAAAAAGGAAGAATTACTAACATCTTTAGAAGATAAATCTAATTTATCAGAAGCTGCTTTGTGGGCAGAAAAAAATCCTGAAGCTTTAAGAAATAAAGCTGTAGAAGTAGGAGTGCTTTCTACTGAAAATGAAGATGTAAGAAGCTTAAGAGAACTTACAATATATGGTTTAAAAGGCTTAAGCGCATACTCAAAGCATGCAAATGTATTACTTAATGACGACGAAGAAGTTGATGAATTTATCCAGTATGCATTAGCTGCTACATTGGATGATTCATTAACTGTAGATGAATTAGTAAAATTAGTTTTAGATACTGGTTCTCACGGTGTTTCTGGAATGGCGTTACTAGATAAAGCTAATACTTCAACATATGGAAGCCCAGAAATTTCAACTGTAAATATTGGAGTTAGAAACAATCCTGCAATCTTAATATCAGGACACGACTTAAGAGATATGGAAATGCTACTAGAGCAAGCAGAAAAAGAAGGGGTAGATGTTTATACTCACTCTGAAATGCTTCCTGCAAATTATTATCCTGCATTTAAAAAATTCGGTAACTTGGCCGGAAATTATGGTAATGCTTGGTGGAAACAAAGAGATGAATTCGAATCCTTTAACGGTCCAATTCTAATGACTACGAATTGTATAGTTCCACCAAAGGATTCTTACAAAGATAAATTGTACACAACAGGAGCGGCTGGATACCCAGGATGTAAACACATTCCAGGAGCAATTGGAGAGTACAAAGACTTTTCGGAAATAATTGCTCATGCAAAACAATGCGATAGTCCTACTGAGATTGAGACTGGAGAAATTGTTGGTGGTTTTGCACATGAACAAGTTATATCATTAGCTGAAACTGTTGTAGATGCAATTAATACAGGGGCAATTAAAAAATTTGTAGTAATGGCTGGCTGTGATGGAAGACATAAGAGCAGAGATTACTACACTGAATTTGCAGAAAAACTTCCAAAAGATACAATTATTTTAACAGCTGGATGTGCAAAATATAGATACAATAAATTAAACTTAGGTGATATTGGTGGCATACCTAGAGTACTAGATGCTGGACAATGTAATGACTCTTATTCGCTAGCTGTAATAGCAATGAAATTACAAGAAGTATTTGGTTTAGAAGATATTAATGATCTACCAATAGTTTATAATATTGCATGGTATGAGCAAAAAGCTGTAATAGTATTATTAGCATTATTAGCATTAGGTGTAAAAAATATTCATCTTGGCCCAACTTTACCAGCATTCTTATCACCAAATGTAGCGAATGTTTTAGTAGAGCAATTTGGAATTTCT
>JAAYEN010000122.1 GCA_012728775.1 Tissierellia bacterium | reverse complement strand
CCTTAATACCAATTGTGCCATATTTAAATCTATTTCTTTGGAAGTTAGATTAGAATAAGCTACTATTCTAAGGAGTGCTCCTTCTAATTCCCTTATATTGGAATCTACATTTTCTGCAATATAGTCAATTATCTTTTCAGAAACTCCAAAAGCTTCTTGTTCATTTTTATTTCTAAGTATGGCTATTCGAGTTTCTATATCAGGACTCATAATATCAGCTATAAGTCCTCCTCCTAACCTAGTGATTATCCTAGTTTCCAATCCCTTTAAATCTTTGGGAGGTTTATCTGAAGTTACTACTATTTGCTTTTCATTTTGATACAATACGTTAAAGGTATGGAAGAATTCCTCTTGAATTCCCTCTTTTCCTGTCAAAAATTGAATATCGTCTACTAGAAGTAAGTCTACATTTCTGTATTTATTTCTAAATTCCGGAGTAGTATCCCGTCGTATGGCCTCTACCAGTTCATTTGTAAATTGCTCGCTAGAAACATACATAGTATTCAAATCAGGATTTTCATCCATTAAATAATTACCTATTGCATGCATTAAATGAGTTTTTCCCAAACCAGAAGAACCGTAAATAAATAAGGGATTATATAAATTACCCGGGGATTCAGCAACGGAAATGGCAGCGGCATGGGGAAATTCGTTACTCTTTCCCACTACAAAATTGTCAAAGGTATATCTATTAATGAGATTGTTAGATTTGTCTTCCTCATCCTCATCGTATACTCCAATATTTTTGTTTCCATCTACATCAATAATATAGTTTACATCATATTTATGTAGTGCAATTTTTTCTATAGCACCTCTTATTATGGAGTCATATCGTTTACCAAAATGGTCAACGTAAAACTTGTTGGGAAGCTTGATTACGAAAGTATCTCCCATGACTTCATAACTTATATTTTTAAACCAAAAATTAAAGTTGCTACCTACGTCTCTTTCAATTTCATCAAGGATTTTTGCCCAAATATCTTGATTTATTTTCGTCATATATTTCTCCTTGTCAACACTTTCAACAGTGGAAAACATTATTCACATTAAAGCTTAAATATTCCACTGTGGATAATGTAGATAAGTCAATAATTTTAGTTATAAACAGTATTAAATTTCTTGGATGTTGAAAACTTTTTTAGAATATTACAGAGGTTTAAGATATAAAAGTAAATGAATATCCACAACTTATCCACAAATTGTGGAAACTTCTTTATCCACAAAAATCCAAAATATATTCAAAATCTCAAATTAATAAAATGTTAATAGACAAAAAATTAGAAGAAAGATATTTCTTCTCTTTTGAACTAAAATTAATTTACTTTACTCCACATTATTTAAGGGTTTTACACTCTTAATAACTATATCTATTTTATCAGAAAAAATGCATATTTACAATAGTTATCCACAGGATAAAATACTCAGTTAAAAGTTTAAATTTCCTTCTTAATATTAGGATTAGATATATTCAATAAGGGGAAAATTAAAAAAAATTAATTTATATTGGAAATAATGCTTTGTATCTGTTAAAATGGGGAAATAATCTGTGGTTATTGTTGACAAAATTTTTAAATATTTATATACTATTACCGTGATTATAATAGATAACATTGAGGAGGTGCTTTTAATTGAAAAGAACTTATCAACCAAAAAGAAAAAAAAGAGCAAGATTACACGGATTCAGAAAAAGAATGAGAACTAAAGCTGGACGTAACGTTCTTGCAGCTCGTAGGAGAAAAGGGAGAAAAAGACTTACTGTCTAATTTATGATTAAAACCGTTAAGAGTTATTTTGATTTTAAAAAAGCTTATGAAAAAGGTAAATCCTTTGGAAACAGAAATCTCATACTATATATAAGAAAAAACGACTTAGACCACACTAGAATAGGAATCACTGTTTCAAAAAAAACTGGAAATGCTGTCGTTAGAAATAAAATACGACGAAGAATCAAAGAGATATACAGAGAAGTAGCACCTAATCTAAAAGAAGGATTTGACCTTATTTTTGTAGTTAGAAGAAATGTTCCTGGTATCTCTTTTAAAGAGCTAAAGAGCGCTTTTCATCATTTAATTAGAATATCCAAGATGGAGAAATAATATGAAAAGTGTAATGACTTTAATCATAAGGTTTTATCAAAAAACAATCTCAAAATATTTATTGCCAGGAAGAAGGTGTAGATTTTATCCCACCTGTTCCCAATACGCCCTAGAGGCTTACGAAAAATATGGATTTTTTAAGGGAACATATTTAGCAATAAAGAGAATACTAAAATGCCACCCCTTTCACGAAGGTGGATATGACCCGTTAGAATGAGGAGGATAAATGAGATTTATTAATCAATTTATGGGAATGATCCTAAGAATGTCCTACGACTTAGTTAGTTCCATAATCCCAGGAGACTCTAAATTAGTTTCCAACTATGCAATCGCAATTTTGCTACTTGCATTGATAATCAAAATTATTACAATACCACTTACTATGAAACAAAGTAAGTCCATGGCCAAATCAAGAGCATTGCAGCCAAAAATCAAAGAGCTTCAAGAAAAATATGGTAATGACGCTCAAACTATAGCAAGAAAGCAACAAGAACTTTACAAAGAAGAAGGCGTAAACCCTATGGGAGGATGTCTACCACTATTAATCCAATTGCCAATACTTATGGCTATGTGGAATGTAGTAAGACAACCAGAACTATATGCATTTACAGAACCAGGTATGTATGAAGCTATTAACAAATCATTTTTTTGGCTTTCCAACTTAAATGAAGTTGATGTTACTTTAATTATGCCAATTGCAGCTGCTGGTATATCATTTTTAAATCAAAAACTTATGATGAGCATGAACCAACCAGCTACCACGGGAAATAAAGAACAAGACGCTGCTATGCAACAATCCAACAATATGATGGGTATAATGATGCCTGTAATGATGTTTTTCATCTACAGATCCCTTCCAGCAGTACTTCCCTTTTATATGATAATAAGTATGGGATTGTCTTCTGTGGTACAATATTTTGTAAATAAGCAAATTGAAAAAGAGTTTGAACAAGAAGGTGAAAGAACCAAATGAGCTTTATAATAAAAACTGCTAAGACAGTAGAAGAAGCTATTCAAGCTGGCCTAATTGAATTAGGTTTAGAAAGAAACGAAGTAGACGTAGAGGTAATAGAAGAACCAAAATCTGGATTCTTAGGATTACTAGGCCAAAAAGACGCCATGGTAAAAATTAAGAAAAAAGAAGACATATCTTCCTTTGTAAGAGATATACTCTACGACGATAAAACAGTAGGAACTAAAGAAGAATTACCTAAAGAAGAAATAATCACAAAACCAAAAGAAGAGCCAGTAGAGGCTGTAAAAGAAGTGGAAGACAGAGTCGAAAAAATCGAGACTCAAAAAGTAGAAATCAAAGAAGAAATAATAATTGAAGAAGAAACTGACGACAAAGAAGACTTTGACGAAAATGAATTAACTGGAAATGGAAGAAATATCGAAGAAATTTGGACCGATATCGAAATTAAAAACAATGCAGAAGAGTTTTTAACTAAAATAATAAATGAATTCGACATTAACTATCACTTGATTGTGGAATTAAAAGATCAAGAGCTATTTGTAGAAATAAAAAGCCAAAATCCATCAGATTTAGGAATAGTAATAGGAAAACATGGATCCACCTTGGATTCATTACAATATCTACTTAGCCAAGTTATTAATAAACACAAAGAAGATTTCATAAGAGTGACTGTAGACGCTAACGAGTATAGAGATAAGAGAAAGAGAAATCTAGAAAAAATAGCAAAACGCAGCGTAGAAAAGGTACAAAGATTTGGAAGACCAATTAAACTAGAGCCTATGAACGCAGCAGATAGAAGAATAGTTCACATGATATTACAAAATTACGACGATATAAATACACATTCAGAAGGAAAAGACCCCTTTAGAAGAGTGGTAATATCCAGAGCAAAAAAAGCTAGATAAATAGTAAATACAAAGCCTGCAACTAAGAAAATTCTTAAGCAGGCTTTTTTATTTGGAAATAAACATTTTAAAATATTAATAAAAGAATAAGATATTGAAAGAAGATATTATGGGTAAAAATAAGTAACAAATAGGATTTAATCCAAAAGGAGCATATTATGGATATTTTAAAAATGTTAGCACAATCAGGAAGCCTATCCCAATTAAGCCAACAATATGGAATTAGCGAAGAAGCAATTGCCCAAGCAATACAAATGGGACTGCCAGAAATCGCAGGAGCAATAAATAAAAATACTTCCACCGACCAAGGGCTGGCAGATTTTATTAATGCAATCCAAGATCACAAAGACGACGACGTAGAAGATATGGCCAGAGATGTGAACAAAATAGACACAGTAGACGGAGAAAAAATTTTAGGACATCTCTTCGGAAATCAAAAAGAAGATGTAGCCTTAAATATTTCCAAAAAAACAGGAGTCCAAAGTATGGACATTATGAAAATTTTAAGCATCTTAGCACCATTACTAATGGGATCCCTTGGAAATCAATCTAAGACTAGAAAAATGACTGATAATAAAGGAATAGACTCTAGTTTAGAAACAATTCTTGGAGGAAGATCAGGAGTTATGGGAATGGTAACATCCTTTTTAGACAAGGAT
>JAAYEN010000145.1 GCA_012728775.1 Tissierellia bacterium | reverse complement strand
GTTATAGCTTTATACAAAGACTATGACGAGCAAATGAAACAAGGTATAAATCCTGTTTACGACGTAGACAAATTGTCATGGGATGGCGTAGACAAGGAAATGTGGAGAGCAATAAGGGATAAACATAAAGGAAATACACAAATATAATAAACTCATTAATGGGATTAGTATAAGAGTGATCAAATTAAATAGTTATACTATTATGCTCTCCATATGGGGAGCATAAATATTTTAAGGGGTGTAAAAATGGAAAACAAAAATGAAAAAAAGCTTGATGGTTTTTTAGGTTTTGTGGAAAAGGCAGGTAATAAAATACCTCATCCAGTAGTTTTATTTATTGCATTAGCACTAATTGTAATCGTAGTGTCAGCTATTGGAGAAGCCCAAGGATGGAATGTAACTTATTTTGATGGAAGAAAAGGTGAAGAAGCTACAGTAGCTGTTACTTCTTTGATGAATGCAGAAGGATTAAACTATATGTTTAACTCTGCGGTAAAAAACTTTACTGGATTTACTCCAGTGGGAACTGTTTTAGTTGCAATAATGGGAGTTGGCGTTGCAGAAGCTTCTGGGTTAATTAATACAGGGCTTAAAAAAGTTTTATTAAGCGTAAATCCAAGTTTTTTAACAGCAGTTGTAGTTTTTGTAGGAATAATGTCTAACGTAGCAGATGCTTCAGGATATGTAGTAGTAATACCTATTGGAGCGATGATGTTTGCAGCAGCAGGCAGGCATCCTATTGCAGGTCTTACAGCAGCCTTTTCAGGAGTATCCGGTGGATTTTCAGCTAACTTACTAATTTCTCCTACAGATGCAGTTTTGGCAGGTATTACTAATGAAGCATTAAATGCAGTAGGAACTGATTATACAGTTGCAGCAACTGGAAACTGGTTTTTCTTAATTGCATCTACATTTTTAATTACAACAATAGGTACAATAATTACAGAAAAAATTGTTGAACCAAGACTTGGAACTTATACGGGAGATTATACTTTTGATCACGAGCCAGTTACCGAATTGGAAAGCAGAGGAATTAGAAATGCTGGAATATCTTTATTAATTTTTGCAGTGATTATGGGAATTTTGATGTTTGCAGGTGGAGATAATGCAATATTTAAATCTGCAGAAGCAGATGGCACAATGACTCTAAACAATTTCTTAAACAACGGATTATTGCCAATGATTTTACTTGCATTTGCTATTCCAGGAATCGCTTATGGCAAAACTGTTGGAACCATGAAAACTACCAATCAAATCGTAGCTGGAATGAGTTCTGGTATTGGAACAATGAATTCTTATCTTGTTTTAGTATTTTTTGCAGCACAATTCATTTCGTATTTCAACTATACTAAGATTGGAACGATTGTAGCTGTAAATGGAGCGGAATTTTTAAGAAATATTAACTTTGTAGGAATTCCATTAATTATATCCTTTGTTATGCTTTCAGGATTCTTGAATTTATTTATGGGTTCAGCATCTGCAAAATGGGCTATTATGGCTCCTATATTTGTTCCTATGATGTTCTCGCTTAATATTAGTCCAGAGTTAACTCAAATAGCATATAGAATTGGAGATTCTAGTACAAATATCATAACTCCACTTATGAGTTATTTTGCAGCAATAGTGGCATTTGCACAAAGATATGATAAATCTGCAGGTATTGGAACATTGATTTCTAACATGCTTCCATACTCACTTTCATATTTAATATTATGGTCACTATTCCTAGTAATATGGATTTTTATTGGTTTACCATTGGGACCTGGAGTAAGTTTATTTCTATAGAAACTAATTAAAGGATGACACTATGAGTATAAATTCAAGAATTAACGCTTTGAGAGATTTAATGGCTAGGGAAAATATGGATGCATATATTATTCCTACAGGAGATCCACATCAATCAGAATACATTCCCGATCACTATAAAAATCGAGAGTGGATTTCTGGATTTACAGGTGGAGCAGGCACAGTTGTTATTACAAAGGATAAAGCTGGTTTGTGGACTGACGGAAGATATTTTATTCAAGCTGAAAAGGAAATAGAAGGAAGTGAATACATTTTATTTAAAATGGATTTGCCTGGAGTACCCACTTATGAAGAGTGGCTAAAGGAAAATTTAGAAAACAATAGTATTATTGGATTTGACGGAAGAATTTATTCCCAAGGTGCTTTTGAAATTCTAAAAAAACTTTTAGATGGAAAAAATATTAAATACAAAACCGATGATGATTTAGTTGGAGAAATATGGGAAGATAGACCAGAATTTCCGTGTTCCAAAGCATTTATACACGAGATAAAGTACGCAGGACTAGAATCAAGGGAAAAAATTACTAGAGTTAGAAAAGTTATGGAAGAAGTTGGAGCTAAATATCACATTATTGGCAAGCTAGACGATATAGCTTGGCTATTTAATATTCGTGGCTCAGACGTACCCAGCAATCCTATGCTAATTTCTTATGCAGCTATCACTCCAACGGAAGCGATATTATTTGTAAATGACAATAAAATTGAATCTGACGTTGTTGAATATTTGAATGAACAAGGAGTAGAAGTTCAAGGATATGAAGATATCAGGAAATATACTTCGAATATAGAGGACAACTCTAGAGTTTTATTGGATAAGTCTAGTTTGAATAGTTGGGCATATAATTCCATATCAAAATCTAGCAAAATCATTAATGAAATAAATCCATCTTTCAAAATGAAATCTATAAAAAGCAAAATAGAACTTGAGAACCAAAAAAATGCATATATTAAAGACGGAGTAGCCTTGACTAAATTCTTGTATTGGTTAGAGGATAATAAAGGAATAACTGTAGTCAATGAATATACAGCATCGGAAAAACTATATGAATTCAGAGCTGAGCAAGATGGTTTTGTAAGCACTAGTTTTAAAACTATAATGGCCTTTAATGATAACGCAGCTATGATGCACTATAGACCATCTAAAACAGTTAATAAGGTTATTGAAGGTGATGGGTTGTTGTTGATTGATTCAGGCGGACAATATTTTGACGGCACTACTGATATTACAAGAACTATTCCTTATGGAAAAATATCAGAAGAGCAAAAGACTGACTTTACTCTTACTTTAAAAGCACATATAGCTTTAATTGGTGCAAGATTTCTCTACGGTACATCGGGTCATGTTCTAGACTCTTATGCTAGAAGACCAATGTGGGAAGTGGGAATGGATTATAAATGTGGTACTGGTCATGGAATTGGTTATTTTTTAAATGTTCATGAAGGACCACAAAGATTTCATAATACTGTAGTTAATAATGTTGCTCTTGAAGAAAATATGATTATTTCAATTGAGCCAGGAGTGTATAAAAAAGATAGACATGGAGTTAGAATTGAAAATATTGGATTAGTAAGAAAAGACATAGAAACTGAATTTGGGATATTTATGAAATTTGAAACTATATCCTTTGTATATATTGATACAACTCCGTTAAATTTAGAAATGTTAACAGATAAAGAAATAGAGTGGCTGAATAATTATCATCAAGAGGTTTATGAAAAAATCTCAAAATTCTTAACAGAAGAAGAGAGAACTTGGTTAAAAGAAAAAACGAAGGCAATTTAATTAATAATTTAAAAGTCCTAGGATAAATATTTATTCTAGGACTTTTAAATAGTCTTGAATAATTTTCATTTACATTGCATAATAAGAGTATTACAACTTAACTGTTTATTAGCTTAATAAATTTTATATTCATAAAGGGAGAATAATGAGACAAATTATAGCAGTAATAATAGGATTTAGCTTTATTCCTATTTTGACAAAAAGAAAAGTTCCAATTGCATATTCCATATTGGCTAGTGCTTTTATTATGATATTAATTTCCGGGCTTGGACTAAATTCTATCGGAAATATCTTTAAGGCAACAGTTTTAGATCCTAAAAAAATTGGTCAATATTTGACTGTAGTGGAAATTGGTGTGCTGGGAGTTTTATTAAAAAAATATGATTTTATCCAAATTATTATAGAAAAACTCAATCAAGTGGTAGCAAATAAAAAATTACAGCTGATGTTTATTCCAGCCCTTATC
>JAAYEN010000140.1 GCA_012728775.1 Tissierellia bacterium | reverse complement strand
CGTAAACGGTCATCGTCTAGTTAACTGGGTAAAAGTTATAAAATCAGACGAAGAAATTAAATTTATGAAAGCTGCTGGAAAGATAATGGAAAAAGGCATGGTAGATGCAATAGATTATCTAAATGTGGGAGTTAGAAAATGCGATATGGCTGCGGAAATCTATAGAACTTTCACATCTGGTACAGAAGAATTCGGGGGAGACTATTCAGCTATCGTTCCACTAATGCCTACGGGTGTGGATGCAGGAGCGTGTCACCTAACATGGACAGATGAAGAGTACAAAGACGGAGATATTGTAATTTTCGAACTAGCTGGATGTTACCAAAGATACCACTCTCCAATGTCTAGAACAATATCCTTAGGAAAGCCTTCTGAAAAACTAGAAGAAACTGCAAAAATTACAATTGAAGGACTAAATATGGCACTTGATTTTATAAAACCTGGAGTAACTGCTGAAGAAGTAGAGGCAGTTTGGGCTAATAATCTTAAGAAATACGGATTGTTTAAAGAATCTAGAATTGGTTATTCTACCGGTTTAAACTACCCTCCAGATTGGGGTGAAGATACATTAAGTTTAAGACCTGGAGACAAAACAGTTCTAAAACCTAATATGACAATTCACTGTATCCCAGGAATGTATTATGAAGACTTTGGGGTAGAAATATCTGAAGCTGTGTTAATTACTGAAAATGGTTGTGAGCCACTGGCAAATGTGGAAAGAAAATTGTTTGTTAAATAAAAGTAAAATCAGGGCAAAGCTTGTCCTGATTTTTATTTTCCTCTTACTTGACAATTATTCTATGAAAGAATACCATAAGAATAATAAGAACAGGGGTGACCTATATGAGTATTAAATTGAGTGACGTTTTAAACTTGAAACACTTCAAAGATGCAAATGTTTTGACAGATATCCCCCTACAAGGCGAATTTCCTGTGGAAGCTATTTCTGTTCAGGAATACCCAGCTGAAGCCTTCGTGCGTAATAATGAATTTATTTTAACCACTTGCATGTCTTGTGAAGACATGGATATTTTTGTACACTTTATAGAAGGATTATGTAGATTAAATGTAACTGCTGTAGCAATTGCCATGGGGTGTTATCTTGAAGATATTCCCCGTGAAATTATTGGTATAGCAGAAAGAAATAATTTAGTTATGATTACTATACCTTGGGAAGTAGCTTTTAGCAGTATTGTAGAAGACGTTTTTAACTTGCTAAAACTGGAAAAAAATTTAGAATTAGAACAGTATCGACTCCTAAAGGATAGACTTATATCCATATTTTTAGAAAGAAAAGATTTAAAAGAAGCCTTAAATTTCATTGAAACTACTGTCGCGGTTCCTTGTGCTCTTTTCGATAATAAGGGAGATCTAATTGTTAAAAGTGATGGATTTATAGAAAATCCTCAAGAATCTCAAATCTTTTCTTATAAAGTAAATCATAGGGATATAGTCTATGCTCATCTGTCTTTGGATTTAAAGGACAGGAAGTTGACTCAAATGGAGAGAATGGAATTTGACAAAATCGTTAAGTACAATGTCATAAGTCCTATACTCCTTTGGTTTGAAAGAAATCAAGTAATTAGAGAAATGGAACTTCATCATAAAGAAAAGTTCATCCTAAGCTTAATTGAACAAAAGGACAAAGATAGAGAAACAGTAATAGCTGAAGGGAAAAGTTATGGCTTTAATTTAGATAAGTCATTTATAGCTTTAGTAGCCAAAGTGGATTTTAATGGACATTTAGATGAAGAGTCTGAAATTATAAAAACTTTAAAGGACATGGCTATCAGAATAGCAAAAGCTGAAGATAGAGATTGTTTAGTGGCTTATAGCAATTCATTCTTAATTATTTTCTTAGAAGATATAAAGGAATCTTTGGAACACGAAAAATCCTATATTAAGAAGTTTGTCATTACCATGGCAAATTTATATCCGACTTTGACCTTTATATGGGGAATTGGTGGCTCTTATGAGGATTGTAACACCATATATTATTCTTATATGGACGCCATAATGAGTTTAAAAAGTGGCTTACAATATGGCACTGATACGATAAATACCATGAACACTACCTTAGAATATCAAGTTTTTACAGAACTTGCTAAAAATAAATCAATAATGAAAATTGTGGACAAAGTCTTAGAAGATCTATCCCATGATAATTCCATGGACTTACTCCTTACGCTAAATGAATATTATTTAAACAATCGAAATATTTCAAAAACTGCTGAAAAAATTTATCTTCATAGGCAATCTTTAAATTATAGATTAAAAAAGATAGAATCCTTAACTGGACTGGCTTTAGATGACCCTAGGGAATCATTTCTATTAGAGCTTTGTATAAAAATGTATCATTTCAATCAATTGCGAAAACTTTAAAAAACTGTATAAAGCAAAGTAAAATTATTTATACAATTTTAACATTAAGTTATTCAGCCTCCTTTGGTACAATATATTTATTAAGATAATAAAACGGAAAAAATTTTCAGGAGGAAAAAATGGAAAACAATAAATTAGGACTACAAACGAGATTATTACACGAAGCTGGTATGAAAGACGAATACGCTGGAGCACACGTTTCTCCAATATACCAAACTACAACTTACGTTTTTGATGACATAGATCAAGCGATTTACTTAAACCAACATCAAGACGAAGGTTTCACTTACACTAGATTTGGTAGCCCAACTCAAGCAGAATTAGAAGCAAAAATAGCTAAATTAGAAAACGCTGAAGCAGCATTAGCAGTAGGTTCTGGTATGGCAGCTATTACAACCGCACTACTTACATCTGCTAAAAAAGGCGGACACATGGTAGTACCTAACATAGTTTACGGATGTACATTTACATTTTTTGATCAAGTACTTCCAAAATACGGTATCGAAGTAACTTATGTTGAGCCAGGAAACTTAGAAGAAATCAAAAACGCAATCAAAGAAAATACTACTACAGTTTATGTAGAAACTCCTGCTAACCCAACACTTAACATTACTGATATAGAAGAAGTAGCTAAAATAACTAAAGAACACGGACTTACACTAATAGTAGACTCAACTTTTGCATCACCTGCACTTCAAAATCCCCTAGATTTAGGAGCAGATGTAGTAGTTCACAGTGCTACTAAATATCTTTGCGGCCACGGAACAGTTGTAGCTGGAGTGTTAGCTGGAACTAAAAAATTCATAGATGAAGCTAGATTCCCAGTAGTTCAAACTTTAGGACAAGTACTATCACCATTTGATGCTTGGTTATTAATGATTGGAATGAAAACTTTAGGAATTAGAATGGAAAGACACTGCGAAAACGGAATGAAAGTAGCAGAGTATTTAAATAATCATCCCCTAGTAGACAAAGTTTACTACCCAGGATTAGAATCTCACCCATCCCACGAAGTAGCTAAAAAACAAATGAGAGGCTACGGCGGAATGATGAGTTTCGATATTAAAGGCGGAATCGAAGCAGGTAAAATCTTTATGAACTCTGTAAAAATATTCTCCCTTGCAACTAGCTTAGGAAACATCGACTCTCTAGTTCAACACTCACCAACAATGAGTCACTTCGATATGTCTAGAGAAGAAAGAGAAGCAGTAGGAATAAAAGACGGCCAAGTAAGAGTATCAGTAGGTATTGAAAATATCGATGACCTTATAGCTGACTTAGAACAAGCACTAGAAAAAGTTAAAGAAGGAACAAAATAATCCTTT
>JAAYEN010000289.1 GCA_012728775.1 Tissierellia bacterium | reverse complement strand
TTGGAAGGGATATTAAAAAGAATATATTATACGGAAGAAGAACCTGAGAATTTAATGAGCTTATGGAGAAATAATAATGGATCTAAGGGAAAGACTGAATAAAAATAAATGGAGTGTTAAGCTTGTATCTCTGATAATGGCTATATTTTTGTGGTCTTATGTAATGGGTGTGGTTAATCCGGTAAGACATATTGACTATCGCGGAATAGAAATTCAATTTACAGGTGTAGACTATATTAATAGAGAAGGGCTTTCCATTTTGAGTCCACAAAGTCCAAAAGTTAATGTTAGAATTGAAGGAACAAGGTCAGAATTAAGTAATATTAGTACCAGACCCAATACTATTGTAGCTGAAGCTAATTTATCTGGGGTAAGACCTGGAGAAAATGTAGTTAATATAAGTGTATCAATAAAGGAACAAACTGGTGGAGTTAGAATTATTAACGTTGAACCATCCCAAATAGTAGTAAATATTGATGAAATAGTTACAGAAAATTTGGAGATTTCTGTAGAACCGTTAGGCAATCTTCCTGAAGGCTACACATTAGGAAATATAAGGGTGATAGATAATTATGTTCGTGTAACCGCACCTAAAACAGCTATTGATCAAATAGTGGAAGTGGTTGTTTATCCTGTGATTTCTGATAAGACAGAGACATTTATGATCAATTCTCCTATAATTTTCTTGGACAAAAATCAAAATGAAATACAAAATCTAAGCTCGAACATTGAAACTGCTGATATAGAAGTTCCTATATACAGATTAAAATCTGTGCCTATAAGACCGTTAGTTACAGGAACTATTGGACAAGATGAAAAAATTACTAATATAAGAGTAGTTCCTGAAAATGTGGTTATTCGAGGTACTACAAAAACTATTGATAGTATTTCATATATAGAAACTGAGGAATTAAATCTTCAGGATTTAGTAGGAGCAGAAACTCACGAAGTTGATTTAAAACTACCAGAGGGTGTAACCATGCATGACCCTGGCGTGGATTTTAAACTGGAATATGAATATATTAATAACGTTCAAAAAAATATAACTGTTCCAAGAGAAAACTTTTATATAAAAAATGAAAATTCTGATTTGGACTATACAATAAACACAGAATTTGATAGTGTAAATGTAATTCTCTACGGAGAGTCCTCTCTTCTTGATGGACTAACTGGTGAAGATATTAAAATATTTACAGATGTTAAGGGATTAAGTTCTGGTGAATATTTGCTAGAATTTAACATAGACAGCATTGAAGGTGTTACATTAAGAGAAAAAGAACCTACTTCTATATCTATAATTATTACAAATAAGGCAGAGGCAGAGGTAGAAAATAATGAAAATGGCACTACTCCTGAAGGGGATAGTAGCACAAATGAAGATGAAAATTAATATTAGTGGAGGTATTAAATGAGATTTGTAGGAGAAGGCTTGACGTTTGATGACGTCTTATTGTTACCAGGGGCATCTGATGTAGTTCCAAGAGAGACGGATTTAAAAACCAAGCTAACAAAAAAAATTAGCCTAAATATTCCCCTTATGAGTGCAGGAATGGATACTGTAACCGAGAGTAGAATGGCGATTGCAATAGCTAGACAAGGTGGTATAGGAATTATCCACAAAAATATGAGCATTGAACAACAAGCTCAAGAAGTTGATAAGGTAAAAAGGTCAGAACATGGAGTAATTACGGATCCATTTTATTTGGGTAGAGATAATACTCTTAGAGAAGCTGACGCATTAATGGGGCACTATAAAATTTCTGGTGTTCCAATAGTTGATAATGATGGTGTCCTAGTGGGTATACTTACAAATAGGGATATTAGATTTGAGACAGACTTCGATAAAATTATCGATGATGTTATGACTAAGGAAGGTTTAATTACAGGTAAACTTGGAATTACTATGGAAGAAGCTTTGGATGAAATGAAAAAGTATAAGATTGAAAAACTTCCACTAGTAGATGACAATTATAAATTGACAGGTTTAATAACTATTAAAGATATTGATAAAATGAAGCAATATCCTAACTCTGCCAGAGATGAAGGAGGCAGACTCCTTGTAGGAGCCGCAGTTGGAGTAACAGGTGATGTTATAGATAGGACCCAAGCTCTTATAGATGCAGGTGTAGACGTAATAGTTATTGATACAGCTCATGGACACTCTCAGAATGTATTAAATCACGTAAAAATGATTAAGGATAAATTCCCTGAGTTACAGCTTATAGCAGGAAATGTTGCTACAGGTGATGCAACAAGGGCACTTATCGAAGCAGGGGCTGATTGTGTAAAAGTTGGTATTGGACCAGGTTCAATTTGTACTACACGTGTAGTAACAGGTGTAGGTGCACCACAATTAACGGCTGTTATGGAATGTGCAAAAGTTGGTAAGGAATATGGAATACCTGTAATAGCTGATGGTGGAATTAAATATTCTGGCGACATTACCAAAGCATTGGGAGCAGGTGCAAATGTAATTATGGTAGGTTCCTTATTGGCAGGTACAAATGAAAGTCCAGGCGAAGATATTATTGTAGAAGGTCGTAGATATAAAACATACAGAGGCATGGGTTCTTTAGGAGCTATGGATTCTGGAAGTTCAGATAGATACTTTCAAGAAAAAAACAGCAAGTATGTACCAGAAGGTGTAGAAGGTAGAGTTATTCATAAAGGAAGAGCAGAAGATGTAATTTATCAATTGATGGGTGGACTTAGATCAGGTTTAGGTTACGTTGGAGCAAAAGATATCCCTACATTACATGAAATAGCAACCTTTATAAAAATTACAAACGCTACATTAAAAGAAAATCATCCTCACGACATTACAATAACAAGGGAGTCGCCAAACTATACAAAATAGAAGAGGTAAAAAATGAATACTATAATTAAAATTTTATCGCTAGTAGTTTCAGTGGTTTTAGCAATATGGATTATTAGATTATTGTTAAGCGCTTTAGGAAATTTAGCAGGAGGAATTGGAAGTTTAATTCTGGTAGTAATACTGGTAATGATACTTCAAAGAGTTTGGAAAGGTTAATGTAAAAAAATAAATCTTTGACATCTATTCTAGGTGTCAAAGATTTTTTACTATTGTAAATGTTATCTAAAACAAAAGTATTATATTAACTTGCAAATTAATTACGATAAGATATAATATTTATGTGCCTCAGTTGAATGGCTATGTTTAGATATTTAACTGTGAAGCATAAATAATATTTTGGAGGTTAGTATGTTAAAAAAACTTGGACTATTACCTAGACTGATTATAGCAATAATTCTAGGTATTATTCTCGGAAAGGTTGCACCACAAATTATCATTGCAATACTAGCAACATTTAATGGACTATTTGGCAATTTTCTTAATTTTGTTATTCCATTGATAATAGTAGGATTTGTTGTGCCAGGTATTGCTGATTTAGGTAAAGACGCAGGAAAAGCATTAGGAATTACTGCTGGATTAGCTTATGGATCCACTGTTACTTTTGGAACAATAACTTTTTTTGTAGCATCTATGTTTTTGCCTACATTTATTGATTCTAATGGAGCTGCTTTTGATCCTACAGCAGGTGGAAGAGAAGCAGTAGCTGCAATTTTTGAATCACCTATGGAACCGTTATTTGGAGTTACAACTGCATTAATTATTTCTTTTATTTTAGGTGTGGGAATTGCTTCCTTAGAAAAAGGTGAAGTACTAAAAAAAGCAGTTCACGAATTTTCAGATATAATTACTAAACTTATTAGTAAAATTATTATTCCGTTATTGCCAATACACATCATGGGAATCTTTGCTAATATGTCTTATACTGGTGAAGTTGAAAGAGTACTAGGAGTTTTTGCTAAAGTTTTCGTAATGGTAATATTATTGCATATTGCAACTATTTTCATTCAGTACTTAATTGCTAGTTTAATCGGTGGAGGAAATCCTGTTAGTAAAATCAAGACAATATTCCCAGCTTATATGACTGCTATAGGTACTCAATCATCAGCTGCAACAATTCCTGTAACATTAAATCAAACTTATAAGATGGGAGTAGAAAAAGGAGTAGCAGATTTCGTTATACCTTTATGTGCTACTATTCACCTGTCAGGAAGTACGATTACATTACTAAGCTGTTCTATGGCTATTATGTTACTTAATGGAATAACTCCTACATTTGGAGCAATATTGCCATTTATATTAATGCTAGGTGTTACTATGGTAGCAGCACCAGGTGTACCAGGAGGAGCTGTTATGGCAGCTTTAGGTATATTAGAAACTATGTTAGGATTTACTCAACCAATGTTAGGTCTTATGATTGCATTGTATGTAGCACAAGATAGTTTTGGTACAGCTTGTAACATCTCTGGAGATGGAGCGATTGCAGTAATTGTTAACAAAATTTCTGGATATGAATTGACACCAGAAACATATGAAGAACTGATTTAATTAATTCTTCTATTCAATGCATTGATGTATAAATAATACGTCAATGCATTTTTATTTTATATATTTTATTTAATTTGAATTAATAGTAATATAA
>JAAYEN010000032.1 GCA_012728775.1 Tissierellia bacterium | reverse complement strand
ATTTATATATTTGCTTGTAGGAATATATGTTTTTTCAGCATTAGCAGAATTTGTAAGATTCAGAATGGGAATTAAAGTAAATGTAGAAGTTACTTATAAGCTTAGAGAGGATATTTCTAAAAAGCTTAAGAGACTTCCTATCTCATATTTTGATAAGAATCCAGTGGGAGATGTTTTAAGTAGAATGACAAATGACGTTCAGTCTATATCGGAATCCATTTCCCAAATAATTAATCAATTTATCAGTTCTTTAATAACTATTATTGGGATAATGGGAATAATGTTTTATATTAGTCCAACGTTGGCATTAATAACGATTTTGACGATTCCCCTTACAGCTTTGGCGAGTTTTAAGATTTTACAAGAATCCCAAAAACAATTTTCTCTTCAATGGAAGGATTTAGGAGATTTAAATACTCATATTGAGGAGATGTATAGTTCTAATAAATTGGTGAAATCTTATAATTATGAAGATGAATCTTTAGAACAATTTGAAGAAAAAAACACCAAGTTGAGAACCTCTGCTGCGAGAGCTGACTTTTTCAGTGGGATTACCATGCCTATCTCCATGTTTGTAAACAATATTGGCGTAGTTTTTATGAGCGTTGTAGGTGGATATTTGATTTTAATGGGTCAAATTAATATAGGTAACTTTCAATCTTTTGTGCAATATTCTAGAAGCTTTACAAGACCTATAACTATGATGACGGATATTATCAGTATTCTCCAAAGTGGAATAGCTGCAGCCGAAAGAGTTTTTGAAATTCTAGATGCGAAAGAAGAGGTTCCAGATTGTGAAGATTGTATTTCAATTAAAGATGTTAAACCTAGAGTTTCCTTTGAAAATGTATCCTTTGGATACGATGAGGAAGAAGTAATTCACAATTTATCTATTGATATACCCGAAGGGGCAACAGTTGCAATAGTAGGGCCTACAGGATCAGGTAAAACTACTCTTGTAAATTTGTTAATGAGATTTTATGATGTTAATAAAGGCGAAATAAAAATAGATGGAATTAATATTAAAAACTTTTCTAGGACAGACTTGAGAAATTACTTTGGAATGGTTTTACAAGATACTTGGCTTTTTGAAGGGACAGTTTTTGAAAATATCGCTTATGGAGAGATGAATTCCACAAGAGAAGAAGTTATTGAAGCTGCAAAAAATGCTTATGCTCACGATTTTATTACAAAATTACCTCTAGAATATGATACAATTCTAGAAGAGAACGCTTCAAATATTTCCGAAGGCCAAAAGCAACTATTAACCATTGCTAGAGCTTTGATTTCTAATCCTAGAATTATGATACTAGATGAGGCAACATCTTCCATAGATACTAGAACAGAAAGATTGATTCAACTAGCTATGGAAAGACTTGTAAGTGGCAGAACGAGTTTTATTATCGCTCATAGACTTTCCACTATAGTCAATGCAGATTTAATATTGGTATTAAAAGACGGAGATATTATTGAAAAAGGAACTCACAAGGAACTTCTAGAACAAGGAGGTTTCTATAATGAATTATATTATAGTCAGTTTTAAAGGAGAGGATTTATGACAATATTGCAAGAAGTTGGATTTCCATTTCTAGTTACGTTAATAGCGGGTTTATCCACAGTAGTGGGTGCCCTTTTAGTATTTTTTACGAATGCCAATAATAAAAAGTTTTTATCTATTGCTTTAGGATTTTCTGCAGGTGTAATGATTTATGTTTCTTTTATGGAAATATTACCAACAGCTGTGGAATATCTACAAAACGACCATCCAACTAAGATATCTGAGTTTATCATGCTTGGAGGCTTTATAGGAGGGGTGGCATTAATTGCCATTATAGATAAGTTTGTACCAGATAGTACAAACCCCCACAATGTTCGTTCAGAAGAAGAGATGGAAGATATGAGAGAAGGAGAATATGAGTTATCAGAATTCTGTATAGTCAATGAGTATTCTCCAGAAGAATGTAAAAGATTAGAAAAGTTAGGTTTTATTACAGCTTTAGGAATTGCAATTCACAATTTTCCTGAAGGTTTGGCAACATTTATGTCAGCTATGGTAAGTCCTGAATTGGGAATTTCCATTGCAATAGCCATTTCTCTTCACAATATACCTGAGGGGATTGCAGTTGCAGTGCCGATTTTTCAATCCACAGGATCTAAAACAAAAGCATTAAGATTGACATTTCTAAGTGGATTTGCAGAGCCTTTAGGTGGATTAGTTGGATATTTTTTACTAAGACCATTTATGACAGATACGCTATTTGGTATAGTTTTTGCCTTGGTAGCAGGAATTATGGTTTATATTTCTCTAGATGAATTATTGCCAGCTAGTAGAGAATACGGAGAAGAGCACTTGTCCATATACGGCATAGTAAGTGGCATGGCTATAATGGCTGTTAGCATGATAGTTTTAGGATAAGGAGAAAATATGAATATTCCACATCATGGCGGTGACATTTATTCATATGAACAATTTAATACAGGGGAATTGATAGACTTTAGTTCAAATATCAATCCCCTGGGATTTCCTGATGGCTTAAAATCAGGAATAATGGATAGATTTGAAGATATTTTGGCGTATCCGGATTTAGAATATAGAGAATTAAAACAAAATATATCTGATTATTTAAAGGTAAATAAAAATAACGTGGCGGTAGGAAATGGTGCAGTAGAAATTATAGATGCAGTCATTTCTTACTTTAAACGTTTAATTTTAGTAGAACCTTGTTTTTCTGAATATAGACTCCGTGGTGAAGTTCATAAATTGGAAATTATTTCGATTAACTCAAAAGAAGATTTAAAGATTCCAATAAAAGAACTTAAAGAAACTATTATAGAAGGAGATTTATTAATTCTTACAAATCCTCATAATCCTACAGGTTTTACTTTAACTAAAGATGAGATTTTAGAAATCTATATGCATGTTTTAGAAAAAGACGCCTATTTACTATTAGATGAAGCGTTTTTTGAATTTGCAAATTTAGATTATAACTCTATAGAAATTTTTAAATCTCTAGGATTTTCCAATGTAGGTATTATTAGGGCAGCTACAAAGTTCTTTGCTCTACCTGGAATGAGATTGGGTTACGGGGTTTTTGATGATGAAATGCTGGAGAAAATAAATAAAACTACTCTTCCTTGGACAGTAAATTCATTTGCTGTAATAGCATCGAATTATATATTCAATTGGGATTATATTAATAAATCCAGAGAATTTATTTTTCATGAAAGAAGTAGATTTATAGAGGAATTAAATAAAATCAAAGGAGTATATCCTTATATTTCCAATTCGAATTACATATTAATTAAACTTGAAGGCATTTCTGAGAATATGGTGTTCCAAAATCTCTTAAAAAACGATATACTTGTAAGAAGATGTTCTAATTATAAAAATCTTTTTGGCACTCATATTAGAGTTGCCATTAAGACAGCT
>JAAYEN010000150.1 GCA_012728775.1 Tissierellia bacterium | reverse complement strand
TTTCCAGTCATAGCTGTAGTGCCATTATCTAAAACCACAACGATTAAATCTGTGCCGTTGTAAACTGCATTTACAACTCCAGTAATTCCCGAATGGAAAAATGTAGAATCGCCGATGAAAGAAAAATTTACTATTTCTTCTTCACTGCGCTTTATTCCTTGTGCCATTGTGATACCAGCTCCCATGCATAGGCAAGTGTCTACCATTTCTAAAGGTGGTGCATTCCCCAAAGTGTAACACCCGATATCACCTGTGAAAACTGCACGTCTCTTTTTCATAGCTTCTTTAACTGCAAAGAATGAACCCCTATGGGGACATCCTGCACATAGTGTAGGTGGACGTTTTGGAATTAAATCCGAATAGTTTTTTCCACCGTTAGTTTCAAGAATATCTATTCCTAGAAAATTAAAAACAATCGGCTTTAATTTTTCCACAGAGTTTTCTCCTGCTATTTGTGTAGTTCTTGTATGTTTTCCAAGCACGTCTACATCTAATTTGTGCTTTCCAATTACTTTTAAAATTTCATCTTCCAAATAACTAGACAGTTCTTCAATCACCAAAACTTTTTCTAGCCCATCCAAAAATTCCAAAGCCAAATCCTCTGGAAAAGGATATGGAGTAGAAATTTTCAACAATTTATAATCTATAAAATCTATTTCCCTTAGAAGTTCTTGGGCATATTCGTGGCTAATTCCTTGGGTAATAATTCCCAATTTTCCAAAACCTATTTTAATATTTTCTTTCATCTTAGAGAATTCTCTTCCAATTTCTGGATTTCTATCTTCAATTCTTAGATGATTCTCGTAAGACAATGCTGGAAAAATTACCCATTTTGGATCCTTTTTGAATTTTTCAGTGATCTTTTTTTCCAGCTTCAAATTTGGCGAGAAAGATTCTACGCTATGACATACTCTAGTCGTCGGTCTTAGAATTACAGGTGTGTTGTATTTTTCCGAAAGCTCAAAAGCTTTTATCATAAATTCATAGCCTTCTGACGGACTGCTGGGGTCTAGGATTGGAATTTTTGAAAAGCTTCCAAATACTCTGGTATCTTGCTCCGTTTGGGAAGAAATGGGTCCCGGATCGTCAGCAACGAGAATCACGAGTCCAGCTCCTACACCGATGTAAGAAAGATTCATCACGGCATCTGATGCAGCATTGAGTCCCACCTGTTTCATAGTGACTAGGGCGCGTTTTCCACCAAAAGACGCACCAGCTGCCACTTCCACCGCCACCTTTTCGTTTACAGACCACTCTACATAAATTTCTTTTTTCAAATTTTCTTTTGCCACGTATTCCAATACTTCGCTAGATGGTGTGCCAGGATATCCCGTCACCACCTCCACACCAGCATCTATAGCTCCAAGCGCCATAGCTTCATTTCCCATTAATATTTTCATCTTACTCTCCCTAAAATTTATAATAAAAAAAACCACTTGCCCCTAAACAAGGAGCAAATGGTATTACGGTGCCATCCTATCTTTTGCATTTAATAAATAAACGCACTTAAATCAGATACTAACATATCTTCATCTCTATAACGGGAGATACCCGTCTCAGCTACTGTAATTCGCCTCGCATTCATAGACCCATTCACTTAAACGACATCATCTGTTCTCACCAACCACAGACTCTCTGAAATATCAAAATAAGTTACTACTTTCTAATCATCAATTTCACTATAGATAAATTTATACCATCTATTTCAATCTTTGTCAATTAAAATAGCAAAATTTATTTTCCACTCGTAACATTGATGTCGATTAAAACTGTAAATTCTTGAGCCGTTTTTATATATTCAATCCCTTTTAGATACATTTTTTAACTCTATATTTTAAGCTGTAAGAGCTTTTCCTAGTTCCCTGCATTTTTCCAAATCGTCATCACTGGGATAATCATAAGCAGGTAGAGGATCATAAACTAAAATCGCTCCAGCTTCTTTAACTCTATTTTCCCAATCCACCATCCACTCACCATCATTCCATTCATATGATCCAAAGATGGCAATGTTTCTATCCTTTAGTTTCGGTTCACAATCGGCGAACATCGGCTCAAAGCTATCCTCTTCCAAAACTTCATCACCCATAGCAGGACATCCAAATGCAATAGCATCGTAATTATCCATATCAGCAGCGGTAAAATCATCGGAAAATATTAAAGATACATCCGCTCCCGCATCCTTTGCACCTTCCACTACTGCATTAGCCATCACTTCAGTGTTTCCTGTCCCTGTCCAATAAACAACTGCTACTTTTTTCATATTAGTCCTCCAATTATTATATATCCTAAGCTTTTTAAAATATTAAAAAGCTTCAATTATTCTAACTAAGTATGAATAAGTATTAACCAAAGGCAAATAATTGTCTTTTGTCTGTGATTAATCTTTCTCATCCTTCAGATATATTTTACCATCTTTTTATATCCTAGTCAATTACTATGAATTAAGCATTTTATTAAAACCTTAAAATTTTCTTGAATTATATTTAATTAATACTAAAATTTATACCATTATTCCAACATAACTTGATTTTACTTGTTAAGTGTGTTAACTTGTTATTATAGTTAATAGGAGGAAAAATATGACATATTATTTAGAAAAAGCTCTTGAGATTAAAGATGAGATAATTAAAAATAGACGAGAAATTCACCAAAATCCAGAACTAGGATTTAATTTAGAAAAGACTATCGCCCTAGTAGTAGATAGACTAGAAAGCTATGGATACGAACCTAAAATCGTAGGAAAAGCAGGAGTAACTGCAACTGTGGGATCAGGCTCTCCTGTAATTCTATTACGTGGTGATATGGATGCACTACCCATGGACGAAACCACTGGCTTAGAATTCGCATCTTGTAACGGAGCAACCCACTCATGCGGTCATGATGGACACACATCCATGCTACTGGGAGCTGCGAGAATCTTAAAACAAAACGAAGCCAATTTAAAAGGTACAGTAAAATTTATGTTCCAACCAGCAGAAGAAATTCTCGGTGGAGCTTTGGACATGATTGAAAATGGAATTCTAGAAAATCCAAAAGTAGATGCTGCTGTTGCCCTTCATTTATATGCAGGAGATACAGAATCTAGAATGGGAGATATATATTTATCCAGAGGCCAAGCTATGAGCAGTGCCGATGCATTTAATATTAAGGTAAAAGGAAAAAACTCTCACGGTTCCAGACCTGAAGAAGGAATCGATGCCATCATAGTAGCGTGTAACATCGTCATTGGATTACAAACTATTTTGGCTAGAGAAATTTCTATGTTCGACAGTTGCGTCGTATTGGCTGGGAAAATTTACGGTGGAGATACAGTTAATACAACATCCGGCCACGCTACAGTGGAAGTATCAGCAAGAGCCAACAACGAAGAATCTAGAGACTTCATCATTAAAAGAATAAAAGAAATATCAGAAGGAATAGCACAAACATATAGAGCAGAAGTAGAAATTGAACACACTATGGGTGCTCCATCGATGTTCAATGATGTGGATTTAGTAGATGATATAGTAGAATTTTCAAAAGATATTATAGGGGAAGAAAAAATAAACGTAGTTCCTATGAAATCTGGAACAGAAGACTTCGCATATGTAGGATTAAAAGTTCCAGCAGTAATGATTAACATCGGAGCAGGAACCATCGAAGACGGTTATATACACGGAATGCACAACGCAGGAATGCAATTCAATGAAGACGTATTGCCATTGGGATCTTCTCTATACGCAGACGTAGCAACAAAATATCTAGAAAAATATTCAAAATAAAAAACAAGGTGCTAATCCTAAATTTAGGAAAAGCACCTTTTTAATGTCTAATTATAACATTTTTACCATAACGCCAGCCATAATTACTGAGCCAACAGTTACCGTAGCGAATCCTGCAACTAACATTCTAGGCAGTATTTCGTCAAGTATTTTCTTTCTTTCTTCATCAGTTTTTCCATTTGCATTAGCAACTTCATTTGACAAAATGTAAGTTCCAGGAAAACCGAATAGTGCAGTTGTGCCGATAGCAATCGCCATTGGAACAGACATTTTGAATATTTTTGCTGCTACAGTCGATAGAATAACTATTCCAATTGTACCTAAAATTAAAGTTACAACCAATGGGAATAAAATAGTTTGAAGTACTTCTGGAGTAGCATTTGCTAGTGGTGCAAATATTACCGCCATCAAAGCAGTCATACCAAGCCCAAAAGCATTCGCTTGAGTCATAGCATTTGGTTCTAAGAAACCAATAAATCTTCCCAAAACTCCAATGAATAGACACCATACATAAGTGTGAACTAAACCATTTGTCAAAGCAGAAAGTTTAGTAGCTAAAAAAGCACAGATAGCCAGTTTTAGTAACAACATATACGTAGTTTGTAAATCCTTTGGTAGTGGTGGAAGTAGAGGTTTTCTTTCCTTCACAATAATTTCTTTGTCAAAAGTTTCTCTAGCCAAAATAGACTTAGCCTCTTTGTTCAAAATTACTGAACAAACTGGATAACCTATAAATCCTTGCACTGCTACGATTAAAGTAACAAATATTTGAACTTCAGGCATTCCTAGTTCTGCAGCTCTTTCGCCCATTACTAAAGCCGCTACAACTCCCCCAGCGATTGGTGGAGCAGCCGCAATAGCATAAACTCTGTCCACAATCATTGGACCTACAGTAAATAGCATAAGCCCTATTCCAAACATAGCAAGTACTGCAACTACTAATGTCTTCCATTGTTTAATGAAATCTTCTATATCAAGCATCGTACCCATA
>JAAYEN010000064.1 GCA_012728775.1 Tissierellia bacterium | reverse complement strand
CATTATAGTAGTTTAATTGTATCTCCTGTAAGTTTTAAGCAAACTATTATTGAATTAATTGACGAAGAGATTAATAAAGGCGAAGAAGGCAGAATCTTTTTCAAATTTAATTCCTTTACGGATAAAGATCTAATAATAAAATTATCCGAAGCTTCTAATGCGGGAGTTAAAATTAGATTGATCGTTAGAGGAATTTCCTGCTTAAGACCAGGAGTTCCTGATTACACAGAAAATATAGAAATTAGAAGCATAGTTGGAAGATATTTAGAACATCCTAGAATTTATCTATTTGGTTCAGGAAAGCTTTTAAAAGTATATATGGGAAGCGCTGATTTGATGACTAGAAATACCGAAAGACGAGTTGAAGTAGCCACCCCAATTTTCGATACGGATTTAAAACTTAAAATAAAAAATTATATGGAAAACCAATGGGAAGACAATATTAAAGCAAGAAAGATGAACGTCTTTGGAGAATATGAAGAATTTGAATTAAAAGAAGATGAAAAACCACTAATATCCCAAGAAATAATGATGGAAGAAGCCATAGAAGAAGCAAGAATGTCCATTGAAACTGAAATGAGAATCAAAAAAGAAGAAGCTCGTGAAAATCAAAACTTTTTACAAAAATTAATAGGGAAAATATTAGGAAAATGACAATGGTAACAAAGTTTTTCCAAGTCCAATTAATTTCAAAATTTTTCATCTAATATTTTAAAAGGCAATCCAGTGAAGGATTGCCTGATTTTTTTAATTATTAATTAGTCAAATTTATCTACTAGTACTTTTTCAACTCTATCACTAATATTAATCATAATTTCGGTGCGTACAGTGTCTAAAGCTTCAGAAATTGAGATGACATTAATAGAACTTAATCCCTGTTTACCTATTATAATCACTTCGTCTCCTACATCAATATTCTCACTCCCAGTAATATCTACTGCACACATATCCATGCTAATATTACCTACAATTGGATAATATTTTCCTTTAATAATTACTCTCCCTTTATTTGATAGTCTTCTAGGAAGTCCATCAGCATATCCAAGGGGAAGTATTGCAATTTTACTATCTCTATTAGTAATAAATCCCCCACTGTAACCGACAGATTCAAATTTTTCTAAGTGATGAATCTGAATTATTTTACTTTTTAAGTTTATTATTTCTTTAAATTTATAATCTTTAAAATAATCCCTATCTGGCAACAAACCGTATAATAAACACCCAGGCCTACACATATCATAAACGTGAGAGTTATGTAAGATTATTCCACCACTACTCAATAAATGAACAATTTTTGGTCTTAAATTTATAGCTTCTAATTCAAGTATTAAGTCATCAAATTTATTAATTTGAGACAAAGTAAAATCCACATCTCCATCATATACTTTTGATAAATGGGAAAAAATGCCTTCAATATTTAAAATCTTTTCTTTCGAATTTTTCTTAATAATTTCAATTACACGATTTTTGTCACTGAAGCCTATTCTATTCATACCAGTATTGTATTTTATATGTATTTTTGGAGTCCAACCGTGCTTTTTGCTCATATCTATAAGACTATTTAAAGAGTACTCGTCATGAATAGTAATTGTAACATTATTTTCAACACAATATTTATAGTTTTCTTCTTCATTATGACCTAAAATCAATATTTCCTGATTAAATCCATTTTCTCTCAAGCGAAAAGCTTCTATAACTTTAGCAGAACAAAATCTCTTTATTCCATATTCATCTAAAATTTCAGCAAATTCAACTAAGCCAATTCCATAGGCATCTGCTTTTAATACTGGTGAAATTTTGGATATATCCTTCACAATTAATAGAAGAGTATCTAAGTTATATAAAAGATTAGCTTTTGAAATTAATAATTTGTTATAATTGTATAGGTCATTCATTTTTTATACTTCCCTTATCAAAAAAATGCATTAATCCAAGCATTTAAACATGCTTTTCCACTTTACGAAACAATTTAATGCCATATATGCTGTCGTTTCAACTAAAATCCCAACATTGTCCATTGCTTTCTCCAAGGTCATTGGCTCATTTATTATGTCTAATATTAAAT
>JAAYEN010000037.1 GCA_012728775.1 Tissierellia bacterium | reverse complement strand
TACTGATTCCGCATCAGCACTTCCAATTCCGAAGGATTTCAAAGCTACCCCAGAAAAGGTAGGAAGCGGCTTAGCAAAAAATATTCATTCAAATAGTTTTATTATTACTAACAGCTTTTCTCAAAATTTGCAGATAAAATTCGATATGTTAGAAATTATAGAATTTATAGTAGCCTTTCTAAAGATCCAAATTCACTGGAAGAAATGATTATAGCAAATCCAAAATCACATCTTGAATTGAACTATTCCAAAAATCAAAGAAAGTTCTACAAAATTTTTAATGAAGAGATATTAGATAATGAAAGCATACAAAGGCAGTATAAAACTTTGATAGAGCAAAATATTCATCAACTGAAAACTCCTCTTTCTACTATTAGCATGATTTCTCAAAACAACAAAGACAATGAGGACTTTAAAAAAGTATTAGCTCAAGTGGACAATTTAGATTATTATCTTTCTCAAACTTTAAACTATATTAGGTTAAGAGATGTAAAAAAGGATTTAAAAATAGAAAAAGTATATTTAAAAAAACTTATTAGCGAAGTTATAAATGAGTTAAAGGATTATTTCATATTGAATTCCATATTTCCTAGCATAGAATTTTCAGAAGACATATTTATTTATTCAGATAAAAAATTATTGAAAAGTGTAATTTACCAAATTATTAATAACGCAATAAAATATGGAAAAAAAGACTCAAAGGTAATTTTTAGTATAGATGGTGATGGAGAAATTACATTAAATATTAGTAACGAGGGAATAGGTATATCCGCTAGTGATTTAGATAGGATATTTGATATTTTCTACACGGGAGACACAGGGAGAATTTATGGAGAATCTAGTGGGATTGGTCTTTATTTAGTAAAAAATATTTTAAATGAACTTTCTCATAATATATCTGTAACTTCTGTCCAAAATGAAAAAACCACATTTAGTATTCACTTTAATAACAAATAAATGTAAATTGAATTATACTTGTAGAATTTATAAATCAACTCACTAATAGTTTTTATTACAAATTTGTAAGGTTAGTGTAATTAATACAGATAGTTAAAAATAAGCTGCAAATATATAATTGATTTAGAATTAAAAAAGGAGAAAATCAATGAATATTTTAGAAGTAAATAACTTATCAAAAACATATTTAGGAAAAATTAATTATGCGGCACTGGAAAACATACAATTTAATTTAAAAGAAGGTGAGTTTGTGTCTATTATGGGGCCTTCTGGAAGTGGGAAGACAACTTTATTAAATTGTATTTCTACAATAGATTCTCCTTCTTCTGGAGAAGTATTAATAAATGGAAGTGATCCTCACGAACTTAATGAAGAAGATCTTTCTAAATTTAGAAGAAGAGAATTAGGATTTGTTTTTCAAGATTTTAACTTAATAAATACTTTGACTTTAAGAGAAAATATAATTCTCCCTTTAGTTTTAGATGGGGAAGATTTAGACGTTATGGAAATGAGATTAGATAAAATATCTAAACTAATTGGAATAGATAAAATATTAAACAAAAGAACTTTCGAAATCTCTGGAGGACAAGCTCAGAGAGTTGCAATAGCAAGAGCTTTAATTCACAATCCATCTTTACTTTTAGCAGATGAACCTACTGGGAATTTGGACACTAAGTCTGGGAAAGATGTGATGAATTTATTTACAAGTATAAATAAAGATTTAAGTACTTCTATTTTAATGGTTACCCATGATCCATATATAGCAAGTTTTTGCAATAGAGTAATTTTTATTAAAGACGGAAAACTCTATAATGAAATTCACAAAGGAGATAACAAAGGTATATTTTATAAAAAAATAATTGATATGTTAAGTTTCTTAGGAGGTGAAATAGATGTCATTTAACAAATTAGCTTTTTTAAATATTTGGAGAGATAAATGGACATATTTTGCTTACTTTCTGAGTAGTACCTTTTCTGTTTTAATTTTTTTCTTATTTTCTATATCGATGTTTCATCCAGAACTTAATGCAATATCTTCCGGCTCGTCTTTAAGCCTAGCTATGGGAGCGGGAAATATATTAATATATTTGTTTTCGTTTATATTTATCTCTTATTCAGTAGGAGCCTTTTTAAGAAATAGACAAAAAGTTATAGGGATTTTCATTTTAAATGGAGCAAGTAAAAGACAAATTAATAGGATGATCTTTGTGGAAAATATGATAATAGGCATATCTTCCATAGTACTAGCTTTACTATTAGGTTTAGCTCTTAGTCCTATGTCCTTATTAGCATCTAAAAAAGTTTTAGGGGTAGAGGGATTTAGAATGTATTTCCCAATAATTCCAATATTAATAACTACTGTATTATTTTTAATATTATTTTTATTAATTTCTTCACTTACTCCTAAATTTATTAGAAAGGAAAAGATTTTGAGTTTACTCAAATCTGAAAAAAAAGATGAAAATAACACAATACCATTAATAGTTCATTTTGTAGGATTGTTGTCTTTATTTGTATTAAGTGGAATTATTTTATTTGAAAGATGGGATTTATTAGATAACAGTTATGGATTTTTTATAGTGTTGATTTTAGGGTTATTTGGACTATATTTTATTATAGCTATATTAGGTAAATTGTTATTAATCTCAGTAACAAAAACTAAAGGTTACTATAGAAATACAAATTTACTTTTATTTGCAGAGTTAAAATCAAAATATAGGGGATTAGTTAATACTATTTTTATTGTATCCGTATTATTAATTGGGGTATTTAGTACGATAACAATGCTTTACGGAATGAGAAATGATGTGGAGGCCAAAGCATTAGAAAATTATATTTACAGTTACACATATATAGTAGCAGATGATACTATAAATCCAGAAGAAAAATTGGAAAGTATAAGAGGAATTCTTTCAAATAAAGAAGGATACGAAGAAATTAGTTTTGATGTAAAAATGATAGAAGACTCCAGGTCTGGAATAACTTCTCAGTCTAATTATAATATTTCAGGTAGAGTTTTGGGTTTAGATGAAGTTGACTTAAGAGAGAATGAATTACTCCTAGTTGCAGGTTCTAACTCTAAAGATCCTGTTATATATGAAGATTATTTAACTGACTTTAATATTATAGATATTCAAAAAAGACTAATTACACCAGAAGGTTATTTTTCTAAAATAGTTGTTTTAGAAGATAAGATTTACAATTCTTTAGAAGCTGAAAGTATAAACCTTACAATAAATGCTTTCAATGTGGAAGATTGGAAAGAGGATATGAGTACGCATCATAAAATAAGAGAGCTCGTAACCGATGGCGGAAAAAATCTTCAAGGATTTTTCTCAAGTGGCTATTTATTTCAAGGTGAAAAAATGGCCAAAAATCTTGGGCTATATATTGGAGGAGCTCTTAGTATAATATTTGTTTTAGCTTCTATAAGTATGGTGTATTTTAGACTAGTAACCGAAAAAGAAAGGGAAGTTTTAAAGTACAAAAATTTAATGAAAATAGGTTTATCTGAAAAAGAGTTCTCTATAATAAATAATAAAAACATTGGAATATTGATGTTTATTCCATTTATTATCGCATCTATGTTTTTATTGGCTCTACAGGTAGTTCTTTATACAAAACTTAATTTAAATTTTTCACAAATTAGTTTAATCATATATATAGTATTTCTAGGACTTCAAATTTTAGGTTATGTTTTTACAAAAAATAATTATAAAAATACAATTTTGAAAAGTATAAAAGAAAGATAGGGAAAAATGAAAAAGAAATTTTTAATTTTAGTTTTATTAATTGGCTTTATATCATTTTATGTAAATTTAAATAAAAAGGATTTAAAAGTTAATAATTTAGAAAAAGAATTGGGCATACAGGCCCGAAAATATGCAGAAGAATATTTTAATAAAGATTTGGAACTTGATGATTTTGATATTTCCTTAGGAGAAGAAGTAGATAAAGATAAATTTGAAAATGTTAAAAATATCCATACTCAAAATAAAATATATTTTGTTGGACATCATAAAAATAAACCGGAAGATATAATAAAGTTTATTTTAGTATATGACAAAAATGAAGAAAAGATACTCGAATTTGGATTAGATTCTTTAGGAAATGAAAAAATAAAATATATACAATTCTAGTAATATCCCCTAAATCCATTATATGGATTTAGGGGATATTACTGTGTTAATCATGTTATTTGTACACATTGATTTGGGAATATATATTTATTTAAGATAAACATATGTTGTAACATTTGTATTGATATTTAAAAATAACATATACACTACTTAATTTGGTATAATATAAAAATTATGTACAAGATATTAAATAATGTTAAGATAGTATAATACTATAAAAATTGGAGGGAAAATGACAAATTTAGAAAAAGAATTGGAGTTTTCAATACTCTTAGATTCTATGAAAAGAATATTAAGAAGGACAAAACACATAGGATACGATATCTACGAAAATGATGCGGAGCACTCTTTTCACATATCAGCAATGGCAATGGTTTTTCATAGCTATTGTAAGGAAAAAACAGATTTGGGTCATACTATTAAAATGTTATTAATTCATGATTTAGTAGAGATTTACGCCGGTGATACATTCTGTTATGATGTAGAAGCTAATTTAGATAAATCAAAAAGGGAATCAGAAGCTGCTATTAAGTTATTTGGTATGTTACCAAAAGATAAAGGAGAAATGTTACATAATTTATGGATAGAGTTTGAAAAGAATGAGACTTCTGAATCTAAGTTTGCAAATGCCATGGACAGAATGCAGCCTCTACTTAATAATATAAAAAATGGTGGGGGAACTTGGAAAAATGAAAATGTTCAATACTCTGCAGTAGTTAAAAGAATGATTCCACTAGCAGAGTTTTCTCAAGAAATTTGGGAACATTTAGACGAACAAATTAGAATAATCTTTAAAGAAATGGGAAAAGAAATAAATTAATTTATCAGACGATATCCATGTAATAGGTACTTCTTAGGATGTGATTATTGAATCAATTGATATATTCATTTTTGAAAATTGTATAACTTATTTCATTTTTCAGATTATAAATATAAAACAGATGTCAGAAAAGAAATTTCTAAAACATCTGTTTTTAATAATAAAATTTAATTAATCCTAAGTGTAGATTCTGCATCGAAAAAGTGTAGTGCATCTACGTCGAAAGAGAAATTATGAACTTCATCCATATGATACTCATAATGGCCTGGAACACTTATTGTGCATCTCGTTTTGTCTTCTAATTCAGTATATAATAATTTTTCCTTGCCTAAGTTTTCTATAACATCAATTTCAGCTTTGAAGGAATTTTTTTCTTGTTTTTCGGATAAGAATCTTTCGCTTCTAATTCCCATGTAAACCCTTTTACCTTCAAATTCTTTCAATAATTTCAAATCTTCTGATTTAGGTTCTACTTCTACTATTCCAGAATCACTTACGAATCTATTATTGACTATCGAACCCTCAAATACATTTATTGTAGGAGAACCTATAAATTTAGCTACAAACAAATTTGCGGGTTTAGAATAGAATTCTTCTGGAGCTCCAACTTGTTGTATTTTACCTGCATCTAATAAAACTATTTTGGTTGCCATTGTCATGGCCTCAGTTTGGTCATGGGTAACATATATGGAAGTGGTGCCTAATTGTTTATGGAGTCTTACTAGTTCCACTCTCATGTGTTCTCTTAGCTTTGCGTCTAAATTAGAAAGAGGCTCATCCATTAAGAACACTCCAGGCTTTCTAACCATAGCCCTACCAAGGGCAACTCTTTGTCTTTGTCCACCTGAGATATCAGAAGGACGATTATAAAGATAATCTTCAATTTGCAAAACTTTTGCAGCTTCCAAGACTCTATCGTGAATAATTTCTTTTCTTTCTTTTTTCATTTTTAAAGAAAAAGCCATATTGTCGTATACTGTCATATGAGGATAAAGTGCATAAGATTGAAAAACCATGGCTATATCTCTATCACTAGGAGCTACTTTATTCATTAATTTGTCGCCAAAAAGTAATTCACCTTCTGTAATTGAGGTTAAACCTGCTATCATTCTTAAAAGAGTAGATTTCCCACATCCAGATGGGCCTAGTATGACACAAAATTCTTTATCATCTATTTCAAGGTCAATATTTCTTATTGTAAAATTTTCACGACCTTCATATTTTTTCCCTATATTATTTAAAACAACTTTCATTTTATCCTCCTATCCCTTAACAGATCCAGAACTTAAACCAGAAACTAATTCTTTTTGTAAACTTATAAATAATATTATTATAGGAATTGCAGTTAACAATCCTCCTGCTGCAAAG
>JAAYEN010000319.1 GCA_012728775.1 Tissierellia bacterium | reverse complement strand
ATTTTTTCACCTTTATTTGGCATTTCTAATTGTCTCATTTTGTCCTCCTATAACTTAAATTTCTAAATCCATCTGTATTTCTTTTTATATACTGATAGGCTAAGATAGCCGATATCCCCTTTAATGCCATGGAAATACTTATTGCAATCCAAATACCTAGTACACCTAATTTGGGCATTAACAATAAGGATATTGGAATTCTCAAAAGATTTCCAAATAATCCATTTACAGCAGGAAACTTAGTTAGTCCTACTCCATTTAATGCTCCATTGGTCCCTATTTCCACAGTCATCAATATCTCTGATATACCCATAATAGCTAGCAGTCTACCACCTTCTGCTATAGCTTCTAAATCCCCTGGTCTAAATAATGAGGTAAGTTTTCCTCCAAAAAATACGAGAATCGTCATAGCTATAGCCCCGATGCCTACAAAAATTTTCATACTTTCTTTGTATCCATCTTCCAATCTATGATAATTTTCTGCTCCTAAATTCTGGCCCATAAAAGATGCAACTGCGATAGAAAATCCGTCAGCTGTCATCCATCCGATGGACTCTATTTGTATACCTAGTGCAAATACTGCAATAGGCATAGAGCCGAATCTGGAAATAAATGAGTTTAGTACCACTGCAATTAATGCCATAGCAGTACTTTGTACAGATGCAGGCCAGCCTATTTTTAAAATATTCATTAGCCTTTCACGATTAAATCTAGTCAAAGGGTTAACTTGAGACATTATCATATTAGATCGTCTCATTGCTATAATGTAAGTTATTAAAACAGCTCCTTGGGCTATTACAGTTGCCAAGGCAGCTCCTCTTATTCCTAAATCGAAAAAGAAAATTAAAATGGGATTGAGAATAAAATTAGCAATAAGTCCAATTATACTCACTTTAAATGGAGTCACACTATTTCCTATACTATTATAACTCACAGCAATCATGGGGTTTAAAAATACAATAAACATCCCAATAATCTGTATAGTAATATATTGTTTAGCATAAGATCTTACAATATCAGTCAAAGTAAATAAATTTAAAAAATGATCTACCATTAATAATGCAAAGACAGTATATAAAAGTGAGAGTATCAAATTTAATTTAATACCACTCTCAATATAATGAACTGTATCGTTGTAATTTCTCTTTCCATAGCTTTGAGCTACCCAAGTGGCCGTTCCCACTCTTCCAATTAGGGCAAGGGAGTTTCCAATATATCCCACAAGACTTGCAGTTCCCACTGCTGCCATGGCATCTTCAGAATACCTACCTAGCCAAAACATAGCTACCAAATTGTAAGTTATCTGAACGAAAGATATTCCCATTAATGGGACACTCATTTTCACTAAGGCTTTTTTTATATTGCCATCTAATAAGTTTACTTCTCGCATTTATTAGCTATCTCCTAATCTTGTTCAGTTAATATAATGACACCATCTTTCGTTAAAGCCAAAGTATGTTCATACTGTGCACTCATACCACCATCGATAGTTCTAGCAGTCCATCCATTATCATCTATTTTTACATTGTATTTTCCAGTGTTTATCATAGGTTCTATTGTAAATACCATTCCTTCCATAAGCCTTAGACCTCTTCCTGGTTTTCCATAATGGAGGACTTGAGGGTCTTCGTGCATATCTTTTCCTATTCCATGGCCAATAAAATCTCGTACAACAGAATATCCTAATGGTTCTACGTAAGATTGAATAGCATGGCCAATATCTCCTAGGCGATTTCCTACTTTTACTGCATCAATTCCCCTATAAAGCGCTTCTTTAGTAATATCTAAAAGATTTTGTTTTTCTTCACTTATTTTTCCTACTCCATAACTCCAGGCACTATCTGCCAAATATCCGTCTAAATTTACCACCATATCTATGGTGACAATATCCCCTTCCTTTAGGATTTCTTCTCTAGGATATCCGTGACATATTTCGTCATTTATGGAAGCACAAATAGAGTATGGGAAACCTTGATATCCTTTTTGCTCAGGATATGCCCCTCTTTCCATTAAAAAATTCTCAACAAATTGATCAAGCTCCATTGTAGTAACACCAGGAACTACTTTTTTTCTAAGTTGTCTGTGAACTTCAGCTAGTAGTTTTCCAGCTTCATGCATTTTTTCTATTTGTTCATCTGTCTTTAGTATTATCATTATTCCTCCACTATAATATCCATCAAATCTGGGTCTTTAATTCCCCATTCTAAAACTACAGGGTCAATTTTTTTTGCTTTATTAAAATCTTCAATTGCATGATTAATTTTACCCTTTTTCCTATAAACACAAGCCCTATTATAATATAAAATGTGATCTTCTAATTTTTTTATACCTTCAGTTAATATATCTTCCGCTTCGTCTAGCCTATCATTTTCAATATAAAGTGCACTCATATTTAGATAGGGATTTCTTTCATTAGAAAGTTTTGCTGATTTTTTATATTCAATAATTGCATCTTCAAATTTTCCCATTTCTTTGTAAACGACTCCTAGATTAAAATGTGAAAGATGATAGTTATCGTTAATTTTTACAGATTGCAATAAGTGTTTCTTAGCTTCATCCAATTTTCCTAAAGACTCATAAATTGCACCCAAGTCATTATATGCTATAAAATCTTCAGGATTTAATGAAATTATTTTTTCTAAATATTCTTTTGCTTTTAAAAAATCGCCTCTGTCTCCGTAAATAATAGATGCGTAGTAATAAGCTTCTGTATATTTATCATCTATTTCAATAGCTTTTTCATATGCTTCCAATGTTTTATCTAAGTCGCCACCTGTAAATTCATTTGTATATGCCATGCCATACCAAGCGCCACTATTTCTATCGTCTAGCTTTAATATTTCTTTATATGCTAATAACGCATTTTCATAATCCTCTATTTCACTGTATAAGTCTCCAATTAAAAATAATACATCTATTTTTTCTTCACCTTCTAGAAAAAATAAAGCCTCTTTATATTTATTTAGGGCCGTCATGTATTCTTTGTTTTCTTTACTGTTATATGCTTCTACTAAAATTTTAGAAACTCCACTATGAAAAATGTCATCCATCTTATCACCTTTATTTATAATATCATATATTAAAACACTTATCTACTGAGTTAATTATATATATAAAATCAATATACTTGGAATTATATATTATCTTTGGTAAAATACAATTAATATACGAGAGTGAGGTACCGGACGTGAAAATTACTTTTGCAAAAGATAAAAATAACAATGAGAT
>JAAYEN010000081.1 GCA_012728775.1 Tissierellia bacterium | reverse complement strand
GTGGTAAAAAGAAGTATCGCCAGACTTCCTCTCTACCAAAAACTAAACACAATAAAGATTAATACTGATGGTAAAAGTATTGAAGACATTGCAAAAGAAATTGCATGTTTATAATTAGGAATAAAAAATGGAAAATACAAAAACAAACTTCACTTATAAAAGTAAAGACGGGAGCATAATACATGCTTATAAATGGGGCCAAAAAACTCCAAAAACTAAGGCTATAATCCAAATTTCCCATGGCATGGCAGAACACGCTGGGCGATATGATGAATTTGCAAAGACTATGGTAAATGAGAATTTTATTCTTTATGGAAACGATCATAGGGGGCATGGGAAAAATATTTTAGATTTAAGAGACTTAGGCTACCTTGGAAAGACCGATGGATTTATTAATTTAGTTCGTGATATGGTATCTTTAACAGATATAATCAAGGAAGAAAATGTTGGACTTCCAATTATTTTACTTGGACATAGTATGGGTTCTTTTGCGGCTCAAAGATATATTATGGATTATCCTAATAAAATACAAGGACTAATACTTTCTGGCTCAAATGGCTCCCAGGGTTTTATTTTAAAATTCGGGAAGTTCTTAGCTAAGATAGAAAAGACTTTAAGAGGAGATAAAGCAAAATCCCAGATTCTAAATAAACTATCTTTCGGTTCATATAATAAAAATTTTGCTCCTAATAGGACAGAATTCGATTGGCTTAGTAGAGATGAAAAATCTGTGGATAGATACATAAATGATTCCTATTGTGGTACAGTTTTCCCAGCTAGTTTTTATTATGAGTTTTTCGATACTTTAGAGTATATAGAAAACAGCAATAACTTCGGAAAAATTTCTAAGGATTTGCCCATTTTAATAATTTCTGGGGCAGATGATCCTGTAGGGGGTTTTGGGAAAAGTGTCCAAAATTTGTATAAAAGATACGAAAGCATTGGAATTGAGAAACTAGATTATAATTTATATGATGGTGTAAGACACGAGCCTCTTAATGAAATAAATCGAGATGAAATAATATCAGATATTATTCAGTGGGCTAACAAAATAATTTAGGGGGTAAAAATGACAGATAGAATTCAAATTGATGAAGTTCTTTTACAAAAATTACATGAATACATTAATGAAAACTTAGAAGAATTTTTAATCCAAGGACACTATGAAGAAATGCCAAAGTATAGAAGGTCATTGGCTTATGAAGAAATAGTAGATTTGGTAAATGACTTGGAAAAAAACTTTAGGGAAAAATTATTTGAAATAATTGATAAAAAAGGGCTGGAGGATCCTCAAGTTTATAAAAAAGCTAATATCGATAGGAAGTTATTTTCTAAAATAAGAACTAACAAAAACTATACTCCCAATAAAAAGACCATTATTGCTTTAGCTCTAGCATTGGAGCTAGAGAAAGATGAAGTAGATGATTTATTAAAAAGGGCTGGATATTCTTTAAGCAACAGCAACAAATATGATGTAATTATTCAATTTTTTATTAAAGAGAAGATATATGATGTATATAAAATAAATGAGTATTTATATAATTACGATTTACCGATTTTCTAAAATGTCGCTTTCATAGCGACCTTTTTTT
>JAAYEN010000109.1 GCA_012728775.1 Tissierellia bacterium | reverse complement strand
TACGGCGGTTTCGGATTTTGCATACCTGTGGTACAACCTCATCCGCCCTCATTCCTTCAACGGCGGACTGCCCCCAGCTAAAAAGCAAGTTGCTTAATGACTTTGGACACAGGTGTTACAATTCCCCTTGACCAGGACAAGCCTTGGCATAACGGTAGGGATTGATAAGGTAAAAGCCGCCTGTGAATCAGCCAAGCAAAACCCTGCAGAAGAGAATGCCTTTAGACAGCTAAGGCTTAATCAGTGGGTCAAACAAGCGGTTCGCTGGATGCCAATGGATAAATGGGATAACTTGTATTGCGGTTGCTTTGAGTGGAATGATACATATCTCAGGTGTTCTAAAAGTTGGATTTAGTGATATTAGTGAGCTAAAAGGAATTATTCTTCGACTTGGTGCGGTTTTATTTTATGCTATAGTTATCATTTTGAATAAGAAAATTAAGGAAATTTCTGCTTATGATAAGACAATTATGCAACTTGGTACGGCGACAGTAGTTTTATTACCTTATACATTTCTCACGGAGACAATATCCAAGACTGCATTTACGCCATTTGTTGTTTTAATGCTTTTTATAGTTGGTATAGTAAATACAGGAATTGCCTATGCCCTGTATTTTGGCTCAATGAAAAATTTGAAAGCACAGACCTTTGCTTTGTTTAGTTACATAGACCCGGTTGTGGCAATCATCCTTTCAGCAGTGCTATTACGCGAAAGGATGGGGATTGGTGAAATTGTAGGAGCCATTCTTGTTTTAAGTGCAACAATAATAAGTGAGATACCGGAAAAAAGCAATTTCTAATTATAAAAAGATAGATAAGACTTATATTCTCTCCCCTATAGGTATTCATTTATATATGCATTAAAACGCTCAATAACATGTTCGTCACCAACAATAAGTACTTTATCATTTGGTGTGAATTCAAAATAAGGACCTGGAGAGATAATAATTTGTTTATCTTGGATAATACCTATAATGGTCGCACCTGTATTATGCCATATTTGGAGTTCTCCAATACTTTTCCCAATCACATGAGAACTTTCTGGTAAAATAATCTCTACAGGATTAATTAAATCAGACCGCATATATTTATACATATCAGCAATTTGCTTTGTAGCATTTGATATTTCTTCATCAAGCTGTAGACGTTTTTTTAATAACTGAGATAAATTATCATTCATTTTATGAAGGATTTCATCTGATTTAAAGTTGTTGACAAACTCTACGGCTTTTTCACGTGATAAAACTGTAATGCCACTTCCGGCTTTTGTTTGAACCACATGTTTATCTGACAGTAGTGACATGGAACGGCGAATTGTTTCAGAAGAAACATTATATTCTGTAGACAAGACAGACCGTCCTTTTAATTTTTCCCCTTCTACTAAATTTCCAGATACAATTCTTGTAGCAATATCCACTGCTATTTTTAAATATCTTGGTATGGTTATTTTTTCTGATTTCTTTGTATGATCCATTTTTTTCATCCTATCATCCTATATTATCGATAGTATACATCATTTATTATAAAAAGTACAATATAAACTTTCTGGAACTATAGTGTTAAAAGTAGTGAATTTGACAACTGACAACTTATAATATATAATAGGAGTGTTGGTTGTGTGTATGTACTTCCAGCGAAACTATACTAGGAGGTATATAAAATGAAAAAGAGAATGTTAATGAGTCTTTTGTGCATGGTCATAATATTTGCTATAAGTGGATGCGCAAAAGAATCGGAAAGGGTAGTTTTTGGAGATGCAGGTTGGGATAGTATGAAATTTCATAATGCGGTAGCTATGTACATAGCTGAAACAGCATATGATATGGAAACAGAAGAGGTGTCTGGCTCTACAGCTGTAACATATGGAGCCTTAAAGACTGGAGATATACAGGTCTATATGGAAACATGGACAGATAGTATTGCAACTTATGCTAAAGATGTTGCTTCAGGAGCAATTACAGAATTAGGTGTAAACTATGATGATAATATACAGGGTTTATATGTGCCTCGTTATGTAATAGAAGGAGATCCTGAAAGAGGAATTGAACCGATTGCTCCTGATTTAAAATCAGTTGAAGACTTAGCAAATTACAGTGATGTATTTGTAGACCCAGATGATACTTCAAAAGGAAGAATCTATGGAGCAATATCAGGTTGGGCTGTTGATGAAATTATGCGTAAAAAAGTAGAGTTTTACGGCTTAGATGAATTCTACAATTATATGGATCCAGGCTCAGATGCAGCACTTGCAGCGGCAATTGCAGGAGCATATGAAAAGGGGCAACCTATTGTTGCATACTACTGGGAACCAGCATGGATTACAGGGAAATATGATTTGGTTCTTTTAGAAGATGCCCCCTATTCACCAGAACTATATCCTTTGGGTCAAAGCGAATGCCCATCTATTAGTCTTACAGTTAGTGTAAATCCTGATTTTCATAAAGAATATCCAGAATTTAGCGAATTTTTAAGTAGGTATTCTACCTCAAGTCAATTGACTTCTGAGGCTTTAGCATATATTAATGAAAATGATGCTGAATACAAAGATGCGGCAAAGTGGTTTTTACTAGAACATGATGAGTTAATTGATCAATGGCTAGATACAGACAAGGCAAAACTTGTTCGTGATAGTCTTGCTGACTAGGGGGATATTTATGCCAAAATGGTTATTTGAATTTCCAGAAGATTTTTTTGTGGATATTAAAAAGCCTATTGATAAAGCAATTGACTATATGTTACAAAACTGGGATCCATTTTTTGATGGAATTTCTAAAGGGCTTCGCTCATTATTAAAGGGTGTGGGTGGATTTATCGATAAGATACCTTGGTGGCTGTTAATCATAATGGTATTTATAGCTACATATTTTATGTGCAAAAAAATAAGTAAGGCCCTATTATATTCTATCCTACTTTTCTTTATTGGAGTGATAGGTCTTTGGAGTATGATGTATGAAACATTAACTATAGTTATAACATCTGTAATTATTTCATTAATCATTGGCTTGCCAATCGGAGTAATTGTTTCTTCAAGTAAAAGAATGAATATGATGATAAGGCCAGTACTTGACACCATGCAAACAATGCCTAGCTTTGTTTATTTGATACCAGCCGTTATGCTTTTAGGCTTAGGCAATGTTCCTGCTGTTATTGCAACGATAATTTATGCCATACCACCAGTTATAAGGATGACAAGCCATGGTATTAGACAGGTGGATGTTGAGGTAGTAGAAGCTGCAAATTCCTTTGGTTCAACTAGATTACAAACCTTGTTTAAAGTTCAGATTCCGCAAGCCCTGCCTACCATAATGACCGGTGTAAATCAAACCATTATGATGGCTATTTCTATGGTTGTAACCTGTTCCATGATAGGGGCTACCGGGCTTGGCTCTGAGGTACTAACAGGTATCAATCGTCTTGAAAGTGGAAGGGGCTTTGCTGCAGGTATTGCAATTGTTATCATTGCTATCATTCTAGATAGATTGACTCAGGAAATGTTTAAAAAGGAAGAGGAGGATGCTGAATAATGAATGAGAAAGATATTATTTTAAAAGTTGAGCATCTGACGAAACGATTTGGTAATATTAAGGCTGTAGAAGATGTATCTTTTGAGGTAGAGAGGGGAAAAATATTTACATTAATTGGTCTGTCTGGCTCTGGAAAGTCTACAGTGGTAAGATGTTTAAATATGCTACAGCCACCTACCTCAGGGAAGATATATTTTGAAGGTAATGATATTGAAGAGTATACAAAAGAACAATTACAAGATTATAGAAGACACAAAATAGCTATGGTATTTCAAAGCTTTGGTCTTATGTCTCACCGGGATGTCTTAGGAAATGTTGCATATGGACTGGAAGTTCGTGGAATAAAGAAAAAAGAACGAGAAGAGAAAGCCATGGAAATGATTTCTATGGTAGGCTTGGAAGGGTGGGAGCATACAAAAATTTCTAATTTAAGTGGTGGTATGCGCCAAAGAGTTGGAATAGCAAGAGCACTTGCAAATGATCCAGACATCTTACTTATGGATGAACCTTTTTCAGCACTTGACCCACTTGTACGTAAAGAGATGCAATTTGAACTTCTATCTATACAAGAAAAACTAAATAAAACCATAGTATTTATTACTCATGATATTGATGAAGCATTTAAGTTGGGAAATACGGTTGCAATTATGAGAAATGGAAAGTTAATTCAGGTGGCTACTCCAGAAGAAATGTCTTCAAATCCAGCAAATGATTATGTTAGAGAATTTATAGATAGTGCTGATAAATCACAAATCTATAGTGTAAGAAATATTATGCAGACACCAACCTGTATGGTTCACTTAAGAAATGGCGTGAATCAAGCTCTAAAACAAATGCGTGACAATGGGGTCTCTAGTGCCTATATGGTTGGAGAGAAGTTAGAGTTTATAGGTATCCTTGCACTAGAACAGGCATTAAAAGTAAGAAGTGGAGAACTAGCCTTTGAAGATGCTATTATAAAAGGACTTCCTACAACTACATTAGATACACAGATATCTGACCTTATACCTGTTGCAGCAGAAGCATCCTTTCCTATTGCCGTAGTAGATGAAAAGAATCGGTTAAAAGGAATTGTTTCAAAGGCAGCAGTTTTAGCATCCCTTATCTAAATAAGTTTTATCATGATATCCATAAAAATATCTTGTTTTTATGGATATTTCTTTGTATCTAGGTACAATAAAACCACCTGCTATGCAGGTGTGTCCCCAAATAGCTTTAGCTTCAAGTAAAAAACCTCCAGTGTTATAATAAATGCAGGTTCGCCAACCGCATAAATTATACAAAGGAGGTATATCCAAATGGATATGAATAGTTTAGCACATACAAGATGGGAATGTAAATGTCACATCGTATTTGCCCCAAAGTTTAGAAGAAAAGTAATCTATAAGCAGATAAGAGCAGATGTAGGTCATATTCTCAGTGAATTATGTAAGAGAAAAGGGATAGAAATTATAGAAGCAGAGTGTATGCCAGATCATGTACATATGTTTGTAAGAATACCACCGAAGTATAGTGTATCTTCTATAATGGGATATTTAAAAGGAAAAAGTTCGCTAATGATATTTGAAAGGCATGCCAATTTAAAATATAAGTATGGAAACCGTCATTTTTGGTGTAGAGGTTACTATGTCGATACAGTTGGTAAAAATGCAAAGAAGATACAAGAATACATAAGAAATCAAATACAAGAAGATTTAGAGTACGATCAAATGTCATTAAAAGAGTATATAGACCCGTTTACGGGTGAGCCAGTACAAAAAGGCAAATAATAAAGCCCTTTAGGGCTAGCTTGTGAAAGTAGTGCGGCAGGCGAACTTTTCAAAGCCTCTTTAGAGGCAAGCAGGGAACAGCGGCTTATAGCCGCAGAACAAACCACCAGCTAAGCTGGTGGTCATGATTCTATGAACATTTATAAAGTAAAAGATGGTTGTCCGTTAAAGGGTAAGACCGAGCAGATGACAGAGGAAGAATTACAAAAGGAATATGACTTTCATATAGCGGAGAGCATTGTCGCAAACCTATATAAAGAAGGCAAAATCACAGCGGATGAATTACACAAAATATCAGCCTTGAACAGGCAGAAATTCTCTCCTCGTTTAGCCGAGATTATGTTCTAAAAAGCTTGCTATTAATAGCTTTTAGAGTGATGTATGTAATGGGCGAAAGCGAGGTGAGATGATGAAAAAGATAACAAAAATAGATGAACTGCCCCAAATGCAACCATCCAACACTAAACTTAGAGTTGCAGCTTATGCCAGGGTATCAACCGATAGTGATGAACAGCTTGAAAGCCTTAAAGCACAGCGTTGTCCTGGTCAAGGGGAATTGTAACACCTGTGTCCAAAGTCATTAAGCAACTTGTTTTTTAGCTGGGGGCAGTCCGCCGTTGAAGGAATGAGGGCGGATGAGGTTGTACCACAGGTATGCAAAATCCGAAACCG
>JAAYEN010000031.1 GCA_012728775.1 Tissierellia bacterium | reverse complement strand
ATGTGAATGACTTCTCCGTCAGTCTTCTCTACTCTATTGTGAAACAAATTGTAATTCGCATCGAAGACGTGAATTTCTGATTGTCTAATTTCGTCACCCTTGAAATTTTCAAATACAAATCCATCAATAATACTGTTTACATGTTCTCCCACGGCATCTTGTTCGCCTAAAAGTTTCAACAAAGGTGGATTGTACCAATTTATATTTCCCAAGTCATCCGTCAGGATTAATGGAAAGGGCATATTAAAAACTGAGTCTTGGGCAGCAGAATCGAAATCCTCACATAATTTTTCAATTTGTGCAGTCTCTCGAAAGTGAAGTTCTTCTCTTTTGTTAGCAATTTCGTATAAAATCGCTCCTGCCAAAATTAAGCTCACAAAACCTGCTACTTCATTTAAAATGAATAGCATAACGACTATAATCGTCAAAAGGGAAAGTACAAATTTATATTCTTTTAAATGTCTAAACTTCTCCAAATTCTCACTCTCTCTTTATCCTAATCTTTCTAAAAACTACTAGGGTATCTAAAAGACCTAAGATTACCACCACAGCTCCTGCAGGAATAAAAAATACCAATCCCAAAAAGATAAATGTTTTGATAAAATTAGGCATTTTAAGTCTGCCTAAAAGATTAGATACCAGGGCAAGTCCATTTACGAAAAACAACAATCCAAATACCAATAAGGAATTTAAATAAATCACTTCGTAAATTTCCATTCCTGAATTTTGTAAAAGCAATATTACACCTATTATTATACCAAATACTAGTATAGAAATCCTAGGCAGTTGCAAATTTGAAAAAATTGGAGGCTGATTAATTAATATCCCATGGCGAAGAAGCCTTCTTCCTGCCATGACGTAATTTAAATACACGGTAAATAAAATGAAAATAAAAAACATTCCAGGAATTAATTTAATACTCATTTCATTTATCAATCTCAAATTTTCTTCCAGTCTACTAGCTTCCAACCCAGTAAGATTTTCACCCACGCCGTCAATTTGACTTTGGATTAATTCTTCTGAGATTTCTTCTAGATTCACAGTACCTAGAGGCGTAAGTCCCATTTGTAAAGATACGGAACTCAGAATTAAAACCACTGCCATGAGTATCAGTGTAGCCATAAAACCTCGCTTTGACGTAACCATATAATGGAAAGCCAAAACCATAGGAGCAAATACAAAAAACAAAGACAAACCAGCCAACATATTAAATGCCAAGCCGATAATTACACTTACTCCCAGCATAACACCCATAGTGGATAAAATTCCGTTTTTTACAGAAGACTCCATAAACAACATCGGAAAAAATATATACAAAATCCCAAAAAAAGTATATCCCAGAAAACCCAAAACTACACCAAATAGTCCTAGTTTCCCAAGCTCCATATATTTTTCTTGATCCTTAAACTCCAAAACATACCTCCAATCAAGGAATCAAATAAACAAAATTATAAGATTCGTTATCCCTTATCTTATCATAAAAATGGCAGATAATAAACGGTGGAATTTAGATAGTAGTTGTGTTTATCTACAATATTTTGTACAGCAATAAATTCCTTCTGACTACAACTTTATATAAGTTGAAAAGTATTTACTATTTACAAATTAATAAAGCCTACGACTATGACTAACAAATTCAATCTGTTAACTCAGCCGTAGGCTCTCTACTAATTACTCTCTTCTATCTACTAT
>JAAYEN010000136.1 GCA_012728775.1 Tissierellia bacterium | reverse complement strand
TTCAATAGCTTCCATCATTTCATTTTTGTTCATATCTTCCATCTTTTCAATAGCCTCCTTAATTATCCAATCAGGCGTGGACGCACCTGCTGTAATTCCTACTCTATTATATAACAAAATCTCAGAAATATCCATTTCCTTAATACTATTTATAAAAAAAACATTATTATTATACATTTTAGCATATTCGTATAGTTTTGTACAATTAGAACTTTTTTTATCTCCTAATACTATAACACAATCTACTGCCTTTGCGAGTTTTATAGTTGCATTTACTCTATCTTTTGTTGCACTACAAATTGTATCATGAAAATTATATTCAATATTTTTTTCATCAAGTATAGACAATAGTTTATCCAACTGCACTTTTTTAAATGTAGTTTGAACTACAATTTGTATTTCTTTATTTGTGTTTAACATTTCTTCAATTATATTATTTAAATCAAATTCATCTTCAATAATAATTCCACTATAATTTGAATAGCTATTAATTCCAATTACCTCAGGGTGTGTCTTTTTACCAAAGATTATTAAATAATCATCTTTAAATTTTTTTGCTAAATTGTGCACTGCCTTGACATAAGGACATACCGTATCTATCACTTTAAAAATTTTTTCATATTCATTTTTTTTCTCTATAGGAGTACCGTGTGATCTCAGAATAAGTGTGTTTCCCTTTGACGCCTTTTCTGATAGTTTTTTTAAACCTATTTTATTTAATCTATTTACTTCATCTTCATTATGAATTAACATTCCATCAATGTAAACAATACCATCTTTTAAGGCGTGTTCTGTCTTTTTAACAGCTCTTTGTACTCCAAAGCAAAACCCCAATGCATCCGCTAACAATATTTCTATTTTTATCACCCATTATAAATTATATTTAATACTTTTCTAGCTTGTTCTTGATACGAATCATCGCCTGATGCTTTATTTATTACGACATCGTATGGATCTCTTATATATATATTAATTTTTGAAAATAGTTTGTAATTACTTTCAATAAAAACAGGAATTATTTTAGCTTTACCCATATTTGCAATTAGTATAGGTCCAGCTTTTGCATTTTGAGGATCATAACTATTAACTCTAGTTCCTTCAATAAATATTCCTACGTTTTTTCCTTCTTTGAGAAGTTTTACAGCTTTTTTTAATGCAGCAATATCATTTCCAGTTCTATTTACAGGAAATGCATTTAATCCATATATTATCTTAGCTAAAATTTTGTTTTCAAAAAGCTCTTGTTTTGCCATAAATGAAATTTTTTGTTTGAAAATTACTCCTAATACTAAAGGATCAAGAAGATTTCGATGGTTAGATGCAATTACATATCTTTCTCCTTCAACAGGGTTGAATTCACCAATTACTCTTATTCTAAAAAAAATGTGTAAAATAACTCCCACAATTCCTCGTATTATTGTGTAAAACATATTATCCTCCACAATTAGATAGAATATCTAATATTTTTTCTATCGTTTCGTCTATTGTAAGATTTGTACAATCAACAATTACAGCATCATCAGCTTTCTTTAAAGGAGAGTGTATTCTATTGCAATCATCAAAATCTCTTTTTTCTATGGATTTTAAAACAGTTTCGTATTTGGGATTTTCTCCTTTTTCTTTGAGTTGCTCAACCCTTCTTTCTGCTCTTTTTTCTAAAACTGCAGTTAAAAATATTTTACAATCTGCATCTTTTAAAATTACAGTACCTACATCTCTGCCATCCATGATAATATCTTTATCCGTAGCTATTTCTCTTTGTTTATCAACCAAAAATTCTCGAATTAATGAAAAAGATGAAATTTTTGAAGCTAACATTCCTATTTTTTCATCTCGCAAGCTATTTGAAATATCTTTATTGTTTATTAATATTCTCCCATCAATTACATCTATTTGAATATTACTTAATATGTCTCTTATTTTATCTTCATCTTCGTAATCAATAAAATTTTTCTTATCAAATTCTAATGCTAGTGCCCTATACATAGCTCCAGTGTCTAGATACTCATAGCCTAGTCTTTTAGATAATTCTTTTGCTATTGTGCTTTTTCCAGCACCTGATGGTCCATCTATTGCTATTTGCATATTAATCTTCCTTTATCTTATTACATATAAAATAATTATATATGAAATCCCAAGGGTTATCAATTTGAATTTGCATAATAACCTGCCGCATATCCAGTAGAAAAAGCAATTTGTAAATTGAAGCCCCCTGTAAGTGCATTTACATCTATTATTTCTCCACAAAAATAAAGATTTGGTACTATTTTTGATTCCATAGTCTTAGAATCAATTTCTTTAGTAGACACTCCTCCTTTAGTCACAATTGCTTGTCTTATATGATCTAAAGACTTATACTCAAATTTGTAATTAGTAATCAAATTCAATATATTTTTTCTTAAATCTTTTTTGATTTCATGAAGTTTAGTATTAGGATTAATATTGGATTTTTTCAATAAATATTCTCCTAAACTTTTTGGAAAATAATCCAAAAATAAAGTTTTTATTTCTCTTTTTGGGTTAGTGTCTATATCTTTAAGCAACCTAGATTCAAGCTCATCAATAGGTATTGAAGGTTTAAAGTTACAATATAATTTTATAAAATTCTGGTCTAATCCGGATAGTATATCAGAAATAGTTAATATTAATGGACCAGATATTCCTCTATGGGTAAATAAAAAATCTCCAAAATGACTCACTAATTTTTTCTCATTATAGAAAACGGATATTTCTACATTCTTTACAGTAAGACCGGTTACCATATTTATATCTTCATCATTTAACAATACAGGACAAAGTGATGGAACGGGATTTACTATTGTGTGGCCCAGCTGTTTTGCAAATTTGTAACCATCTCCTGTACTACC
>JAAYEN010000135.1 GCA_012728775.1 Tissierellia bacterium | reverse complement strand
TTTTTTTCATCCCAATATATCAGTAAAACTTGTTGGTGGTAAATTGCAATATCTTCTTAATACAGGTGTTGGAATCCTTGCAATACTTATATATGGACTTTTAATTTTTTTATCAACGATACCTTCCCTATAATTAGCAATCCACTTAACCTATTCATGGCATTTGTAGGTGTGTCCATTGCAGTTCTCTTTGCCATTGGACTACTAAGTCCTGTAATTCAAATATTTATTCATGGTTTTACTTTTAATGGGAACATTGTTCTATCACAAAATCATATGTTAAGTCTTTTCTTAAAGTATATGATCTTTGGATTAATTGAACTTCCCGTATGGAGATACAAAATAAATAAACTTGAGGAAGTTTAATGAAATCAGGCAAAAAAGCAACTAATTAGGAATTAAATTCTTTATACTATTCATATATAATTCTTCTTGGAATTAACAGTACAAATATCCGATTATGATGAAGAGAAACTTTTAGTATACCCTAAACAACAATTACCTACCTACTTTAATAGCTGGCTTTTTTTGCATAAAAAGACGATAAAAGGTTTTCTATAGTCTTAGTCTTAGTCTTAGTTTCAGTTTCATTTGATTTTTGTGTAATATTTTAATTAAATAATATATCTATATATCCAGTGTAGATAAGATTTCCTGGAAATTACTTTTATACATCTCATCAAATGTCCTACCCACTTTATCACTTAACAAACTTATAAAATCATCCATGGATGGAATTATAGCATCTAATTTTCTCATGTCTTTGGAAATATTTTGCATTGACTCAGGTGGCAATGTTGCTTCTTTAATATTTTTATGCAATTCCTCTTGTTTGCTTCTCCAATAAGCAATATATTGTAGTCTTTTATTTAAATCATAAATTCCTGCTTCAAAATCTAAATATATATTGGCTTTATTATAATATCCAATATCTTCTTTTCCAACTACTATAAAAAAGAGTTTATCTTCATATTCACGATCTTTCATAAGATTTTCAATCTCATACATACAGTTTAATGATTTAATATAAGCACTACTTACTATTGAAATTACATAATCATGCTCCCTAATTGTCTTCATGAAGTTATCTAAACTATCCTTATATTTAGTCGCATATATATCACGAGTTAAATTTATATTTTTATAATTTTGAAATGACTCTTCGATAATATTAACTAAATCCCTATCCTTATGTGCATAGGAGATAAATACTTTAACTATCTTCATTTTTTTAAAATTTCCTTTTTTGTCAAATATATATGGGGTATTATTTACCTTAATTAAATCACTAGATTTTTCAACAGAAATATAGTACAAATTTTTGCTATCAATCCTGAAGTAACTACTTTCTACTTTAGCATTACCCTCTAATAAATCATAAAGTTTTTTCATTTTAAACTGAAAGGGGTATTTCTCGACCCTTAGCCTTTCACCTTCGTCTTTAACTCCAAAAATAATATCTCCACCTTGACTATTTGAGTATGCAGATACTAGTTTTGCAATGTAATCGTAACTTTCTACGGGATGAATATATGATGTGTTCTTCCTTGTATTTTTTCTAATTTTATTTTTAATATCCTCTACTGAACTAAACAATATTGTACCTCCTTATATCTTTTTTAATGGAATTTTGGATATTCCAGTTGTTTTTAGTAAATCACCTAAAGTAATCATAGATTGCTTTTCTCCATTATCAGTCCATAATTGATATTCATAGTCATCCAAAGCTTCTAATTCCTCCTCATAATAAAAGATTATCTTTTGAAGATCGCTCGGTCGAATAACAATTCTGATTTCTTGTTTTTTATATTTTGCAGAAAATACTGTTTCAGAAAAACTATTCTTTTTCCACTCTTCTAAAGTTGATGGGAGTATATAGTCTTTGTGATTTTTTAAATATTCATAAACATTTTTGATACTTCTAGATATTAGATTATCAACATGTTCTTTCATTTCTACTGATGAATTTACGATGTGTTTTAATTGACTTATAATCTCTTCTTTACTCAACTCAGAATTGCTAATTATCTCTATTACCTTGTCTCTATTAGCTATAATTCCATCTAAATCTTCATACTTGATATTATTTTCTTCTATCTTTTCTGCTATTTTATATCTTCTCAAATTTTCTTTTGGAGAAGATAACATCATTCTTTTTGGATATAAATTCTTAAATAAATTTATTGAGTCTTCAGGATTTGATAGAAACCAATTCGTTATTTTGTTAAATATTTTTTGAGTTGGTTCATCTCTTTCTTCTCTATCTATAGTTTCTTTACCTAATAATTTTGAAACTTCACTATCAATTCGTTCAGAACAATTATTATTCGTTTTGATTTTATGCATATTTTTTTCAAAAAAATTATTAAATGAAAATATATCCTTATTTAGCAATTGACTTTTAATATCAACACCTAATAATGTCAGAATTTCTTTAAGTTCCTCGTCTATATTTTCATCAGAATAAACTTTATCAAATTTTACGAATTTATTATTTTGGTTTGGAACAAAGGCTATTTTTGTAACTTCTTCAACACCAATATCTTCAATCCATAGAGAATAAAACTTATTTAACCAATTTATCAATACTGTTTTGTTATATAAATTATCAGAAAAATTGTCAACATTTTGTTTTTCAAACATATCATTT
>JAAYEN010000028.1 GCA_012728775.1 Tissierellia bacterium | reverse complement strand
GCTGCACCTGGCAATGAAGATAAAAGTATTCGTCTTATCGAATTCCCTAAGGTTATAGCATAACCTCTTTCCAAAGGTTCGACTACAAACCTACCATAATTGCTATCTTCTTCCTCGTTTTGTATGGTAACCATAGGTTTTTCTATTTCTATCATTCACAAAGCCTCCTTATCAAAGCATGAAAAAGTCAGTTTACACTCTCCTACGTTTTGGTGGTCTAGTTCCATTATGTGGTAGTGGAGTCACGTCTTTGATCATACTTACTTCGAGACCTGCAGCTTGAAGTGCTCTTATAGCTGCTTCTCTACCGGATCCAGGGCCTTTAACAAATACATCAACACTCTTAAGGCTATATTCTCCCATAGCTTTTTTAGCTGCTTCGTCTGCTGCTTGTTGTGCAGCAAATGGAGTGGATTTTCTTGATCCCCTAAATCCTAATTGACCTGCACTTGCCCATGATAATACATTTCCATTTGCATCGGAAATAGTAACCATGGTGTTATTAAAGCTGGAAGCAATGTGAGCTTGACCTTTTTCGATGTACTTACGTTCTCTTCTTCTTGTACGTGTACCTTTACGTTTTGTTGGCGCCATTTATTAATTACCTCCCTCTTTATTTTTTCTTTTGGACTTGTCTCTTAGGACCTTTCCTAGTTCTTGCGTTTGTTTTAGTTCTTTGTCCTCTCACTGGAAGACCTCTTCTATGTCTTGTACCTCTGTAGCAGTTAATGTCTCTAAGACGTTTAATATCCATTGCTCTATCACGTCTTAAATCCCCTTCTACATGGTAATGTTCTACTTCTGCTCTAATTGCGTTTTCTTCTGCTTCTGTTAAATCCTTTACTCTTGTGTCAGGATTAACGCCAGCTTTTTCTAGAATCTCAAGAGATCTAGCTCTTCCAATGCCATAGACATAGGTAAGTCCAACCTCTACTCTTTTTTCTCTTGGTAAGTCAACACCAGCTATTCTTGCCATATAAGTCTTACACCTCCGTCTTAGCCTTGTCTTTGTTTATGTCTAGGATTTTGACAGATAACCATTACTCTGCCTTTCCTTTTAATAATTTTGCATTTTTCGCACATCTTTTTTACAGATGGTCTAACCTTCATAATATTATTCCCTCCTTGATTACTTGTTTCTCCAAGTAATTCTTCCTATAGTCAAGTCATATGGAGACATTTCCACAGTCACAGTATCTCCTGGAAGGATTTTTATATAATTCATCCTAAGCTTTCCAGATATGTGAGCTAATATTTCGTGTCCGTTCTCCAACTCTACCTTAAATTGAGTATTCGGTAGGGATTCTTTTACTACTCCTTGTACTTCTATAATATCTTCTTTACTCATATATTGAAACCTCCTGTATCTCTAAATCAATTTTTCGAGTAGGGCATTAAAATTCTTTTTACGTAAGCGTCATTAAATTGATACTTACCAAACTGTTTACTTTCTATTTCGTTAAAAACTTTATTATAAACATCTAGATGTTTGATCTTTTTTAACTTCGGTTTTGCGAGTGTTCTTCGTCTTCCATCGACTATGTGAACATAGTCATCGTCTATTATATTTACAACAATAAAGACATCGCCAGCGTCACGACCGTTTTTGGATCTAACAACTTGCCCAATCTTTAGATATCTCGTGTTCTCCATCAACTAAGATTCGATTCCTTCGAAAATATCTTTAGTAACCTCGTCTATTGACTGAGATCCGTCTACATCGAATAAAGTTCCTTGCGCCTTGTAATAATCTATTAAAGGTGAAGTTTGATCGGTGTAAACTTGTATTCTTACAGAAACTGTTTCCTCCGTATCGTCAGATCTAATAATTAAATCTGCTCCGTCGTTGTCACATTTGCCTTCCACTTTTGGAGGTTTGGCTTTAATATTATAAGTCGTTCCACATTCTGGACAAATTCTTCTAGATGTTGCTCTATCGATTAATACGCTAGGATCAACATTTATATTTACGACTTTAGTCAATTTAATTCCTAGTTTGTCTAATTCAGCATCTAATGCTACTGCTTGTGCTACATTTCTAGGAAATCCATCTAACAAAAATCCTTCTTTTGTATCATCTCTGGTAATTCTTTCTTGAATTAGGCTTACGACTAATGAATCTGGGACAAGTGTGCCTTGGTCCATGTATCCTTTAGCTTTTTTTCCTAATTCCGTACCATTGGCGATATGTTCTCTTAGAATATCACCAGTCGAGATATGTGGAATGCCATACTTTCCTACTATTTCTTGTGCTTGCGTGCCTTTGCCGGCCCCTGGAGGACCCAGTATAATTAAATTCATCCTAACCTCCTAGTTTAAGAAACCTTTGTAATGTCTAATCATCATTTGTTGTTCTATAGACTTAACTATTTCGATAACAACACCTACAACGATTATAATTGACGTTCCACCAAAAGCTATTGGAATTTTTGTAAAAATACTTAAAAATGTTGGTATTGTAGCTAAAAATGCCAAGACTACAGCACCTACTATTATTATTCTATTCAATATTTTTTGTAAATAATCTGATGTAGATCTTCCCGGTCTAATACCTGGAATAAATCCACCATTTTGTTGAAGTTGCTTTGAATACTCTACTGTATTAAATTGCATTGAAGAGTAGAAAAAGGCAAAAGCAATAATTAATACTATATTAAATACCGTATAAATTATTGTCCCTTGAGTTGTCGTTCCTGGCGTAAACCAGTTAGTAAAGAAGTTAGCAACTGCTCCATCTGGATTTATCAATGAGAATAATCCTGGGATGGACATTATCGCATTTGCAAATATTACTGGCATTACTCCTGACATACTTACCTTAATAGGAATATGTGTAGATTGTCCGCCGTATAATTTTCTTCCAACTACTCTCTTTGCATACTGTACTGGGATTCTTCTTTCCCCTTCGTTTATACCTACTACTACAAATACTACAAAGATTGCAAATATAATAAACAGTACAACTGATATTATATTTAAATATCCTATGCTAAGTCCATAAATCATGTTCCTAATATCGCTAGGCAATTTACCTACAATTCCTAGGAAAATTATTATTGAAGTACCATTACTTATACCGTATTTAGTAATTTGATCCGCTAACCATATTAGAAATGACGTACCAGCTACTAT
>JAAYEN010000025.1 GCA_012728775.1 Tissierellia bacterium | reverse complement strand
GAAACAACTTGGATAGCTATCTTTACAAGAGACGTCTCTACAAGAATCATGAGCAGTTCTCCTATCTCTTTTTCTTTTAGAGTATCGACCATCGCAAGAATTTCATCTGGTGAGACAGTAGCAGAGGTATTAATTACCCCTGCCGCTTTTTGCACCAGATTTTGAGCCACATCAAAGACGGCCATTGAAAATTCAAAGGCATGGGACACAAGCCATACAGCAATCCACATTTTGATTACATACTTAAAAAACTCAAAAGTATCCGTATCATGCATATTATTTCTTTGCATGACTACATTTATGAGTTCAATACAAAGTATGGCTGTAATAACTAGGCCAGCAATGGGAATAATGACGGAATCATTTATGCTCTTGATAAAAGAAAACACATCACTATTCCAGCCCATTGGCGTCTGTCCTACATCTGTTGCTATTGTTCCCACCTTGTCATTGATGTCAATGAACATATCTTCAAGGTTTGTTTGGATACCTCCGATTAAAAGCTCTTTAAAGAACTCTGTTATCTTATCGAAAATTCCAAACATGCTTTTTCACTCCTTATTGCAATAAGCCAGCTAATAGTGGGATTAGTTTTAGACCGATTAAGACGATACCTCCACCAGCCATAAGCTGTTTAATACCTTGAGATTTTGCACCAGGGTTATCATTACCATAACCTTCCATCAAGTTAATAACGCCCCATGCACCTAAACCAGCACCAAGTGCCATTACTAAAATCTTTAATACATCTACTGCTTGTGTAAAAAATTCCATTATTTATTCCTCCTCAGAAATTTCTTCATTATCTTTCTTTTCAATTTTGTTATAAGACTTCACTACGAAATTCTTATATGTTTTTCCGTTATATTCTCTATCCTTGAAGTAGCCAAAGACGTGAATTAAGTCTCCTTTTTCGAAATCCTTAGCCACTTCTATCTTTTCTCCATAGGCTGAGCAATTGATATACTCCTTGCCCTTGCCATACTTCTTAACTAATGTAAAATTAACGACCTGAACTTCTTCACCTTCTTTTTCAAAGCTTGTAAAATTAGGTTCTTTAACAAGATTAGCGTTAATATTTACCATTTCTCTTTCCATAATTTTTTCTAGTTCTCCTTTTCATGAAATAAAAAAAGCGACTGAATCTATTACTTTTCCAATCGCTTTATAAGTGCTATTTAGTTTTCTTTGCCTAGTAAGTAGGGCTTCTTATCCGATTCATCTTTACCTCCTGATTTTGGGTGCAAAAAAAGACGATAGATTTATAATTTTCTATCGCCTATCCACTATCTATTGAATTTTAAGTTCTACAAACTGAGTCTTCTCACACTCCTAAATATTTAATATATATTTGACACGGATTCCACTCGTCCCATAAAGTTGGGAAACATTCCAATTCCTTATATCCCATTGCGATATAAAAATGATTAGTAACATCATATTCTTTGTAGTGTCCCATCTGCACAGTTTTTACCTGTGAGTATGTATAACCCAACTTTCTTGCCATATCTTCGTATGCTTCATTAAGTACCGTGCCAACACCCATTCGATGGAATTTCTTTTTTATGCCCATCACAAAAATATCTGCACAATCCTTGCTGGTTGCGTTTAACACAACAAAACCAACGAGCTCATCATTCATATAGCAAGCGAGAAAAGGCTTTTCCTGTGAATCTTGAATATACTCTTCCGTACTTTCTGGCATTCCAAACCATTCTGGAAGGTCAAACAATACTTCTCTCGATACAGATTCCTTTTCTAGTTTATCCTCAATTTCTTTTACTTTTATATTCATTTGGTCCTCCACAAATTCAAATTTGACTTAATTATATAATTTAAATTTCTGCATTAACACTAAATTTGTACTATAGTTGTGTTTGCCTTCAGCTTAGGTTTATTTTTCCTAGTCATATACTTTTCAACATCAAAAGCATTTCTCTTATCATAATCTTCCAGAAGCTTATAATTTTTATGCTTTGTGATGTCATACTTGTCAGATAGAAATGGTCTTACTCCTCGAAGTTGCAAGATACATTTTCCACCATCCATAACAGTTATTTCGTCCTGACTCATTAGGTCTTTACCAGTCTTTTGGTAATTAAGCCCAAAGCTCTTTTGATTT
>JAAYEN010000001.1 GCA_012728775.1 Tissierellia bacterium | reverse complement strand
GAATTAAATATTTCGTGCCCCAATGTAAAAGAAGGGGGCATGGCCTTTGGAATTAAGTGCGATTCCGCCTTTGATATAGTTACTCAATCTAAAAAGATTTCAAAAAAACCCATGATTGTAAAATTATCCCCTAACGCAGAAGATATTATAGAAATGGGAATTGCATGTGAAGAGGCAGGAGCAGACGGACTATCCCTAGTTAATACATTTAAAGCTATGGCTATAGATATTGAAAATAAAAGACCAGTGTTTGACAACGTGACTGCAGGATTATCAGGACCAGCAATTAAACCAATAGCTTTGAGAATGGTTTATGAAGTTTGTAAAAATGTAAACATTCCAGTAATTGGGCTAGGTGGAATTATGAATTACAAAGACGTAATAGAATATATTATGGCAGGAGCCACAGCAGTCCAAATAGGAAGCGGAATATTTACTGACCCACTTCTTATGGTGAAAATTATTGAAGATTTAGAAAACTATATGAGAAAAAATAATATAAAGAACTTGGAAGAAATTAGAGGGATTATCTAATTAGAATAATGAATTTAAATAATGATCTGCTACTTGTAAATAATACAAGGGCAGATTTTTTATTTTAAAATTCATTTTGTATATAAATACAAATCAATGATTAAAAGTTTTAATTATGGAACATTGAAAAGTAATTTTGTAATTGATAACATATAAAATAAGAAAAGGTTTTCAATTTAAGTATAGGTAAACAAATTAGACGGGAGAATTTTATGAGATTGGAATTGAAAAAAAATATCGATTATATTATGAAAGAATTTTATCCTATTGGCGAAACACCTGAAGGTGGTGTGACTAGATTAGGTTATTCTGAAATAGAAGACCAAATGCATAATAAATTTCTAGAAATGGCCAAATCCTTTGGACTTAATACCCAAGTGGACGAAGTAGGAAATAGTTATGCATATATTGGAGAGTTTGATGAATATCACCTAGTCGGCTCCCATTTAGATTCAGTAATAAATGCTGGTCGCTATGACGGTATAGTTGGAGTTGCAGTTGGACTTGGCATTTTAAAATTATTAGCTGATCAAGGCAAGTCCATTCCTGTAAAGACTGTGGCTTTTAGATGTGAAGAATCTGCTAATTTTATGAGTGCCCTAATGGGAAGTGGATTGATAACGGGATTGACTAAGTTTGAAGATTTGAAAGATCTAAATGCATTAGATGGAACTACTTTAGAAGAAGTATTTTCCAAGAGGGGATATTCAACTAATCCTAAAATCATTGATGGAATTATAGACTATACGGAAATACATATTGAACAAGGGAGAGTTCTAGAGGAAAATGATAACAAAATAGGAATAGTAAATGTTATTGCTGGCGGAATAAAAATCCTCGTAGAAATGAAAGGTATGTCAGAGCATGCTGGAGCTACTCCAATGGATTTAAGGATAGACAGTTTAGCTGGAGTTGCTGAAATAATTTTAGAAATAGAAAATTTAGCAAAAAAGGAAACGGACACTTCTGTTGGCACAGTGGGATTTATTGAAAATTATCCAAATGCCATGAATGTGGTCCCAGGAGGTACAAAAATATCCATAGATTTAAGGGATATTCACAACGAATCCATGGAAAATTTAAAAGAAAAAGTTTTAAAGTCTATAGAAGAAATTTGTAAAAAAAGAAATCTATCTTATAAAGCAAAAATTACAGGAAAAACTCCTGCAGCCCACCTATCCGATAGAATGATAGATAGTTTTGAAGATATTGCAAAAGAAGAAAACTACAATTACCAAATAATGCCCAGTGGAGCTAGTCACGATTGTTTAAAGATGAATGAGTTATTTGACTCAATTTTAATTTTTATACCTTGTAAAGGAGGTATTAGCCACAATCCATTGGAATATGCCACTGTAGAAGATATGGCGTTGGGAGGAGAAGTAATATTAAAGTATCTATTAAAGGAAAATCAATTATAATTATGATAAACTTAATTCACTATAGAGAAGGTGATAAAATTGTTGAAACTTAGTGAATTGTTATTGCACAGAGGTTTGGATAGACTTACCTATTTAACTTCAAAAAATGTCTCGGATAAATTTGTTAAAGAAATTACTGTTATGGAAGTTCCTGAAGTCACAAAATGGCTTTATGGAAATGAATTGGTAATAACTAGTTTATATGCTGTAAAGGACTCAGTAGATGCCCAAATTAATCTGATAAAAGAGCTTAGCATTGCAAATTGCAGTGGGTTATTAGTAAAACTAGGTCCATATGTGAAAACATTAGATCCAAGGGTAATTAGTATTGCGGAAGAATTGGAGATACCGATTCTTTTAATACCAGAGAATATGACTTATGTGGAAATTATTGGATTTGGAACGAGAATTATTCACAGCGAAGAAGAAGATATTTTTTGTATTGAGAATGTTTTAAGAAAATTTTTGCGAGGACAAAATGTAGAAGAGTTTGAACTTAACGAGTTGAAAAGACTCTTTAATGTAAATGACTTGGGAGATTTGTACTTTGTAAATGTATTAAGTACTTCAGATGAATGTAGAGAGATTTTTAGCGAAACAGTTACTACTTATAAAACTAGATATAGTAAATATTATGTTAATACGATTATTTGCACCGACGATAAGGATTTAAAAAAATATTTAAAAACACTAAAAAATGAATTATCTATAATCCAACAATGTGTGTTTATAGTTGGGGATATTAACAAAAATATTTTGGGATTTAAAAATGACTTTGAGATTCTCTATAAAGTTTTAGATAAGTATAATGGAATTAAAAGAAATGAAATTAATGTATACTTAAAAGCGGAAATGGAAGAGTATATAAACGAATACAATTTATATAGTACAAAAGGAAAAAGGTATTACAATAAATATCTTTTAAATTTGAATACTGAAGAATTAAATACTTTGCGAGTATATATAAAAAACAATTTCAATATTATAGAAACTTCGGAAGAGTTATATCTACATAAAAACACAATTAGATATAGGCTAGGAAGTATTGAAGAAAAAACCGAGTTAGATTTATCATATTTCGAAGATATTGTAAAAATATATTATGGATTAAAATACTTGGAGTATGTTGAAGTAGATTAAATTTTTATTTCTATTAAGGAGGCATATATGTTAATTAAAAATGGAAGACTAATAGACCCTAGCCAAGAGTTAGATGGATTATTAGATTTAAGAATTACGGATGAAAAGGTATCAGAAATTGGAGAAAACTTACAACCTATTAATGGCGAAGAAGTTATCGATGCCCAAGGACTAATCGTGTCACCGGGATTTGTAGATGGTCATGTGCATTTTAGGGATCCAGGATTTCATTATAAAGAAGATATTTTTTCAGGTTCAGAAGCTGCAGCTGCTGGTGGTTATACCAGCGTAATATGTATGGCTAATACAAATCCGGTTATGGATAATTTAGAAACCTTGAAATATTTTACAGATAAAGCAAAAGATTCCATTATAAATGTCTATACTATATCAGCTTTAACCAAAGGTTTAAAAGGGGAAGAGCTTGTAGACATGGAAGCAATGATAGAAAATGGTGCAGTTGGATTTTCTGACGATGGAATACCTAATATGAATGTAGAAGTAGTATTAGAAGGTATTGAAAGAGCGAAGAATTTAGATGTTCCCATTTCATTTCATGAAGAACATCCTGCCTTAAACAAACTCAATGGAATAAATGAAGGAAAAGTTTCTGAAAAGTTAGGATTAGGTGGAGCACCCAATGTATCAGAAGATATTATGGTAGCTAGAGATGCAGCACTTTGTCACTATACAGGAGGAAAAATTTGTATTCAACATATTTCTTCAGGAAATGCTGTAGATATAGTAAGAAAATATAAAAAAATGGGCGCAAAACTTTATGCAGAAGTAACTCCAAATCATTTTTCTAAAACGGAAGAAATTGTATTGGAAAAAGGCGCCCTTGGAAAAATAAATCCACCTATTAGAACTGAAGAGGATAGAAAAGAAATTTTAAAAGGACTTTCTGACAATACTCTTGAAATAATAGCGACAGACCATGCACCCCATTCAAAAGAAGAAAAATCAGGGGATATAGAAAAGGCTATGAGTGGATTAATAGGATTAGAGACTTCCTTATCCTTGGGAATTACAAATCTAACTTCCAAAGGTGTACTAACCATTAACAAATTAATTGAAAAAATGACAATAAATCCTGCAAGACTATATAAATTAAATGCAGGTACATTAAAAGTTGGCAGTTTTGGCGATATAACAATTTTTGACGAAGAAGAAGTTTATACGGTAGAAAACTTTAAATCTAGATCAAGTAACTCGCCATTCATCGGAGAAGAGTTACAGGGAAGAGTAAAGTATACTATAGTGAAAGGAAAAGTAATTTATTCGAAGGGGGAAATATTATGAAAAAGAAAATGAATCACAAATTGATTTTGGCAGTTTTCGTAGTTCTGTTATTAGCTGCTATGGTTCCAACCCAGTTTACAACAACGCCAGATCCAATATTCTTTGGATGGTTGCCAGGACCACTTCTATATTGGTGGGCTCTTATGGCAGTGAATTTAGTTTTTGTATTAGTTGTTGCAAAACAATTTGTAGAAAGTGATGAAGGAGAAGATAAAGATGCTTAATACACAACTGTTTAGTTTTTTAATAATAGTAGGCTATTTGGTAGCTTTAATCCTAATAATCTACAACAAAAAGAAAAAAGAATCTAGAGCTATGGAAAGTGCTGAAAGCTTCTTTATGGCAAATAGAGGAGTAAACGCAGTTTTACTGCCATTAACAATGATTGCAGCGATGCAAAGTACTTTTGCTTTTTTAGGAGCGCCAGGGATGTATTACACCCACGGAATTTCCTTTATGGTACTGATTTTAAGTCAAGTATGGGTAGCACTTATGGTAATATATTTTGGAAATAGAATCAGAGTACTGGCAAATAAATATAATTACATCTCCATAGGAGAATACTTAGAAGACAGATTCCAAAGTAGATATATAAATATCTTGGCTTCGATAATTTCTGTAACTATGACCATGGTATTTCTATCAATGCAATACGTTGGAAATGCAAGAGCAATGCAAGTCGTAACAGGCGGATTGGTTCCATATAATGTAGCAATTTTAATAGGTGTGGTCTTTTCTCTAATTTATGTATCAGTAGGTGGAGCAGGTGGTGTAGTTCTAATTGACGCTATCCAAGCTGTTGTACTAATGATTGGAATAGTTATTGCAGCAATTATAGCTTTAGGACCAGTAGGTGGCATCGAAAGTCTATTCCAAAAGACTATGGAAACTGCACCAGAATTGTTATCCAGACCAGGACCAAAAGGTCTTTATAATAATAAATATTGGATAATGCAATTTATAGTTTTGCCATTTGGTATATGGTTCTGTCCACATATTTGGGCAAGATCTTTGATGGCGAAAGACAAAAAAGCCATTGCAATGTCAGCAATAAGTATTCCAGTATCTCAAGTATTAATTTATGCATTCTCCACATTGTTTGTAGGTTTAGCAGGACATCAACTTCTAGGACAAGTAGATGCAGCAGACAACGTATTGCCAATGATGATGATGCAAAATTCTAACTGGCTGATTGCCGCAATAATTATGGCAGCAGCAATTGCAGCGGGAATGTCTACAATAAATTCCATGCTATTGGAAATATCAAAAATAGTATCTCAAGACTTGGTACTTTATAAAAAGAAAAATACTGTATCAGGTTCAGAAAACATGAGAATAACTAGAATAATCATCGTGATAGTAGCAACAATTTCAGCAGCTATAGCTCTTAGACCACCAGCAACATTGGTTCAAGTAGTTCAAGACGTAGCTTATACTGGATTAGCTCAAATAGCACCAGGATTTATATTAAGTTTATACTGGCCAAAAGTTTCAAAGCAAGGAGTTGCTGCAGGGATGACATTTGGAATAGTAGTTTTATTCGCGCTAAGAATTTTACAAATGAGTCCAATGGGCTTCCCAGGATTTATGTGGGCGTTTTTCGGAAATATTATTATTACAGTGCTAATATCCATGGGCAATACTGATAAAGATTTAAGAGTGGAGGAAAAGTTTTTCTTTTAGAAAGGGACGTATATGGGAAAAGTAATTTCAAATGAAAAGTTAGAAAATAAAGAGTATTATATAATTAAAATAAAAAAAGATAATCAATCAAAACCTGGACAGTTTTATATGCTTAGATCATGGGAAATCCAACCAGTTTTATCTAGACCTATAAGTGTCTATGATGCAACTGAAGAAGAAGTTTCATTCTTATACAGAGTAGTAGGTGAAGGGACAGGAATTCTTACTAAGTTAGAACCTGGAGATGAAATAACTTTAGATGGACCTTATGGAGCAGGTTTTCCAATAAAAGAAAATTCAAAAGCTCTATTAATAGGTGGAGGAATTGGAATAGCTCCCCTCTATTATTTAGGAAAAGAACTTAAAAAAGTTGGTACTGAAGTAGATATTTATTTTTCCTTAAGGGGAGAAGAAATAATTCGAAAAGAATTGATAGGCGCATCAGATAATTTAGTATTAAAAACTAATGAAAGAGTGGTATCTCTCCCAAATTATGCAGAATATGACGTGGTTTATACTTGTGGACCTGAAAGACTTATGGAAGATGTTTATAAAAATACTAAAACATTAGGTATTCCACTTTATGCTTCATTCGAAAAGAAAATGGGTTGCGGCTTTGGAGTATGTTCAGGCTGCTCGCAACATACAACTCATGGAAATAAATTAGTTTGCAAAGATGGTCCGGTATTTTTAGGAGAGGAGGTTTTTGAACTTGACTAATTTAAAAGTAAATTTTGCTGGAGTGGAGTTTAAAAATCCTTTAGCCTTAGCATCAGGAACTGCAGGCTATGGAGATGTAATTTACGAAATGTATGACCTTGAGAAGTTAGGAGGAATTTCTACAAAAGGACTTACTCTTAATGGCTCTTTGGGGAATAAAGGAAACAGAATCTGGGAAAGTCCAGCTGGAGTTATGAATAGTATTGGCTTAGAAAATATCGGTGTAAAAAGATATGCTGAAGAAGTAGTTCCATATTTAGAGGATAAGGATATAGTTCACATAGTTAATTTAGGGGGAAATAGCGAGTACGACTATTTAAAGGGAATAGAAATTTTAAATCCTTACAAAAGCATCGATATTATCGAGTTAAATATTTCTTGCCCAAATGTAAAAGAAGGTGGAATGAGTTTTGGAGTAGATTGTGAAGTGGCGAGGGATTTAGTTAGAAAAGTTCGCCAAAATACAGACCATAAACTTGTGATTAAACTTTCTCCCAACGCAAGGGATATTGTAGAAATGGCAAAGATGTGCGAGGAAGAAGGAGCAGATGGAGTATCCTTGGTAAATACTTTTTTAGGAATGGCAATAGACATTTATAAAAAAGAACCAGTCTTTAATAATATCTACGCAGGACTTTCAGGTCCAGCTATTAAACCCATAGCATTACGAATGGTTCATCAAGTAGCCCAAGAGATAAATATACCAATTATGGGCTTAGGCGGAATTAGCAATGCAAGGGATGCCATAGAATTTTTACTTGCAGGAGCGACAGTAATCCAAGTGGGAACCGCTGCGTTTATGAAACCAGATATTGGACTAGATATAATAAATGGCATAGAAAAATATTTGGAAGAACAAGGTATTGATGACGTTAACAAAATTATAGGAATTGTATAAAAAGATAAATATTAGATATTAATTAAAAGAGCTTAAGATACAGTTGGATAAACTTGGTTTGTCTGAGACTGCCAAAAAAGGTCTCCATATCATTCTTTTTTCGAGTACCCTCGGGCCGGCGGGCCATATACGCTCGAAAAAGAATGATATTCCGACCTTAATAAAGGGTTTGTCATCGTTCTAGGACAAACTTGATTTGTCTTACTGTAATCCAAGCTCTTTTTTTAGAATAATCAATAAACTCTAAACTATGCAAAATATTCCATTACTAATAAATTGTAAATTTCATTGTAATTCATATTTCTTAAAAGTTCTTTATACTCTTCATTTTCTTTTGGGAAAATCGCAGTTAGTTTTTTTGCACCTAGTTCTTTAGCTTTAATCATTGCTGATTTAACTATAAATTCTAAATCTCCTAGAGCAAGTGCAATAAATAATCCCCTATCTTTTAACATTCTAGCTCCTAGGATTAAAAGATTATCTCCGTATTTATAAACCATTTCTTCGTCAATAAACCATTGAAGGTTTTTTTCATTTACTTCGTAAAAAGTACGATTTAGGGAAATAAGTTTACCCCATTTTGATTTTATTTTTGGAATATCTAATTCTTCGATGCTTTTTACTTTTTCAAATTTAAATTCTCCGGGGATATCTCCAGTAAGTTCGATATCAAAATTTGCAAGTTCCGCAGCTAGGGAAAAATTCATTAATTCAGCTAGCCCTTTACTTGTATCGTTATATCCTTCTGTATACATTCTAATTGCAGGAGCGTTTTGCTCTTTACCGTAATTTAAATATTCCTTATAAATAAGTTTTCCAGCTCCCATTCCTTGGAAATCTTTATGAACTCTTAAAGTTTCCAACCATCCTGTTCCGTCTGGCAAAGTGGAATATCTTCCCATTCCTATGAGGTTTCCATCTCCATAATCTACTACAAATATTTCTCCAGGGGTTTCTTCAAAAAAGAACTTTGCATTATCTTCGATATAGATCAATGTAGGAGTAGCACTTTTTTCTATTTCGATTAAACTTTGCAAATCTTCAATAGTAGCAATTCTAGTTGTAAATTTCATATGAACCTCCAATTATTTTATTATCTTTAAGTATACCATTTATTTACCCATAAATCTTGTGATATACTATAGTCGGTGATAAATTGAAAATATTATTAGTAGGAATAAATGCCAAATATTCTCATCAAAACTTGGCTCTTTATTATATAAAACAATATGCAAAATCAAATATAAAGATTTTAGAATTTAATATAAATCAAAATATAGAGGGAATTTATAGGGAAATTCTAAAAGAAAAAGCAGATATTATAGGATTTTCTTCATACATTTGGAATATAGAATTTATTCAAAGACTGACCTATGATTTAAAAACGTCGAATCCTAGAACAACTATTATCTGGGGTGGGCCTGAAGTTTCCTTTGATACTGAAGAATTACTAAGAGAAAACTTTGGAGTGGATATTATTATCCGAGGAGAAGGTGAGAAAACAGCTAAAGAATTAATTTCAACCATAGAATCAGACGGAGATCTATCTAAAATTGACGGGATAAGTTATAAGATGGATGGGGAAATTTTTATTAATCCAGATAGAGAATTAATTCAAAATCTTGATGAAATTCCATCTCCATTTTTTGATATGGAAGTTCAAAAAGGAAAATTAATGTATTATGAAATGTCTCGAGGTTGTCCTTTTAAATGCGCTTATTGTCTATCTTCTACTATAAAAGGAGTTAGATATTTTAGTGAGGATAGAATTAAATCAGATCTTTTAAAGATTATGGAATATGATGTCCAGACAGTTAAGCTAGTAGATAGAACTTTTAATTCCAACGAAGATTTTTCAATTAGAATTATGGAATTTATTAAAGACCATGCACCAGAAGGCATGTGTTTTCATATGGAATTAATGGCTCATATGATTAGTGATAAATTTTTAGATTTTTTAAAGGACATACCAGTGGGATTATTTCAGTTTGAAATTGGAATTCAATCCACAAATCATGAAACCTTAGGAGAGATATATAGAATCACTGATTTAGAAAAACTTGGCCACAGTGTAAAGACCATTAGGTCATATAATAATATCCATCAGCATGTGGATTTAATTGCAGGATTGCCCTATGAAGATTACGAATCTTTTAAAAACAGTTTTAATTTTGCATACAGTTTAGGGGCAGAAAAATTACAGTTAGGATTTTTAAAGTTACTACGAGGTTCTAGACTCCGAATTGATGCAGAAAAATTAGGATTAAAATACTCTAAATATCCACCTTATGAAATAATTTATACAGATTGGATGAGTCCCATGGAGCTTAGAAGGCTTAGTATTATAGAAGATGTAGTGGAAAAATATTCCAATGAGGATTATTTTAAGTGGACTTTGGAGTTTTTAATAGATGAAGAAAATCCCTTTGGATTTTTTGAAGACTTTTCAGTATTTTGGGAAGAAAAAAATTATCATATGAAATCTCACACTAGGGAATCCTTGTATAAAATATTTTCAGAATATTTAGAAGGAAAGGCGATTTACGAAGCTACATTGGAATTGCTTCGATTGGACTATATGTTAAATCATAATACCATACCAAAATCCTACCTAAATCCCCAAGGCATCGATTTGAAACTATATCATGATTTACTGCGAGATGAAAAAATTAGAAAAGATTTTGAAATTTCTTTGGACATTCCTACTAAGAAATTAATAAACGATTTTAAATTTGAAGGATTTGGATTTGGAGGACAACGTGCCATTTTTGGGTTTTATTATAAAAAAGAGGGTACAATAAGACTAGACATTACAGAGGACTACGAAAGGATTACTAATGGAATATCTTAAAGATTTATTAAACGTATATAAAAAAGCAGGTCAAGACACAATAAATTTAATTGCTAAAAATCCAATTATTGTATTTTTACCACTAATTTATTCATTTGCTTTCGGAATGATTCAAACTTTTTCAATTATTTTAGGCTTTGGATTTTCTAGGCTTTGGGGCACTATTTTAGGATTAATACAAGCTATGTTACTATCAGGTTATTTTTCTCAAATGAGTGACGGAGTAAATTACAATAGATTAAGCTTAAAACTAAATTCTTTTACAGATGGATTTTTCACGTATCTTTGGAGTATTTATTTTATGAAATTTGTATTTTACCTGGCATCATTATTACTAGGAAATATTTTAGTTAGAGGGTATCTGTATCTAATTGTATTTGTGTTACTCAATGCAGCAGGTGAATCTATTTATATTAGAAATGTCCAAAGGGAAGATACATTTTTGTATCCTATAAATTATTTAAAAGAAAACTGGTACATTTGGATACCCCATGTAATATTGTATCTAGCATTGACAACAAGATCTTTTGTGCCTTCATATTTAAATCCCTTAGATATGTATATATCTGGACACGGACTTTATATAAATCAGCATACGATAATGCTAATTATATTAGGAGTTTACTTTACATTTAGAGGTGTTTTATTTAAAAACACATACAACTCCACCATTCGCAAAAGAAAATATATGGGGTGGAATTAATGATTTATATTAATAAAATTCGTGAAAGATTAGAAGACATATCCTATTTGGAGTTAAAAGATGGGGCTAAAATAAAAGTAGGAGAAGATGAATTTACAGGTTATCTTCCCCTTCCAATTTTAAACTCTAGATTAATAAATTTGGTTAAAGAAACCATCGAGGATATTCCAGGGGAATATTTTCTAGAGGGAATGATTTACGTATTATCTTTGGATTATGAAAATGAATATTCCAATGTCTACATTGATTTTATTAAATCCTACACCAAAGATATAAAAGGATATTTATTTTCTAAAGGAATGGATTATATAAACAAGGAAGAATACCTAGAAGGAATAATATATTTAAATGCTCTAAGAAACTTAAAATTGTCTGATGGGAGAATTTATTTTGCCCTAGGTACAGCATTGGAAAACTTAGACATTGCCATGTTTTCTGATTTAGAAAAAAATAATCATGCTATAGATATTATGAATATATATGAAAAAGTATTGAATATAGATGAAAGTTTTTCTTTAGCCCATTACAAATTGGGATATATTTACCAAGAATTTGGACAATTTATAAAGGCGAAACTATCTTTTGAAAAGTTTTTAACCCTGGATAAAAACGACTTTAGACTTCAAGAAGTCAGGGAAGTTTTAGAAGATATGGACTCAGATATTCTAAAAGAAGAAGCCATTCTAGATATGAATTCAGGTATTTACGAAAATGCATTGAATAAACTTTTAAATGTAAATTCTAACAAGAGAGATGATTTGTATTTTTATCATTTGAGTCTTTGTTACGGAAATCTAGGAGAATACGATTCATCCTTAGATGCCATTAACGCAGCCATTGAAATAGAAGACATTAACATATATCATAACCAAAAAGCCATAGTTTACCAAGGACAAGGACACTTAGATTTGGCTAAAGAAGAATTAGAATACGCCTTGGAAAAATTTGGGACAGATTATTATCTGAACTTTAATCTTGGAACAATCCTATATAATCAAGGAGATATCCAAGGAGCAATAGAAAATTTTGAAGAAGCCTATCGATTAGAACCTAGTGATGAATTACTAGATATCATCAATCAACTAGAGAAGATAATTAGCAGTTAATAGAGTTTAGTTATGAAAAAATCCTTATGATTTGTGTAATTTTATTTACAATTAAATCCTAAGGATTTTTTATTTTAGTCTGGAATGTAATATTTTCGTAAAATGACTTAAAATCGTTTTCCATTTATTGACAAAATTATTGTAAATTGATAACATATACTTGAAAGAATTTAATAGAAAATGAAAGTATGTCTAGGGATCCGAGGGCTAACCTATAGGACCGAGCGGCATAGATGCTCACGCATTACACCTAAGGGAAAAAAGCCCAGAGGGGTAGGTTTCTTAATACCTACCCTTCTGGGATTTAATATTTTATGGGGGATATATGGAAAAAATTTATACTGGTAAAACAAAAGACGTATACCAAATGGAAAACGGAAATGTATGTCTAAAATTCAAAGACGATGTGACAGGAGTTAATGGAGTGTTCGATCCAGGTGCTAACGAAGTAGGTCTTACTATTGAAGGCGCTGGAAATGAAGGATTAAAACTTACAAAATTTTTCTATGAGGAATTAAATAATCGTGGAATAAAAACCCATTATATAAACTCCAATTTAGAAGAAAATACCATGGAAGTTAAAAAAGCTCATTTTTTCGGAGAAGGCGTGGAAGTAATTTGCCGATTTAAAGCTGTGGGAAGTTTTATTAGAAGATATGGAAAATATGCAAAAGACGGAGACGTGTTAAATTCCTATGTAGAAATAACTTTAAAAGACGATGAAAGAAACGATCCACTTATTACTGATGAAGGTTTGGAAATGCTTGGTATAATGACAAAAGACGAGTATAGAATTATTACTCAAAATACAAAGATAATTGCAAATATCGTAAAAGATATATTAGCAGAAAAAGGACTAGAACTTTACGATATTAAATTGGAATTCGGAAGAGATGACGATGGAGAAATTATGCTTATCGATGAAATTTCCGGTGGAAGCATGAGGGTTTACAAAGGAGAAGAAAAACTAGATCCTTTGGATATTCACGGTTATTTAATTTAGGAGGAGCCATGATTAGTGTAGTAATGGGAAGTGCTAGTGATAGCCATATCGCAGAAAAAGTAGTAAAAATTCTAAAAGAATTTGACGTAGACTACGAAGTAAAAGTAATATCTGCCCATAGAGCATTAAACGTATTAAAAGATTATATTGACAAAACGGAATCAAAAGTTGTAATTGCAATGGCGGGAAAAGCTGCTCACCTAGGTGGTGTAATTGCAGGCATGACTACAAAACCTGTTATAGGAATACCAATTAAGTCTAGCACAATGGACGGACTAGACTCGCTACTATCTACTGTCCAAATGCCTAGGGGAATTCCTGTTGCAACAGTAGCTATAGATGGGGGAGAAAATGCAGCCCTTTTAGCAATATCTATGTTAGCGATAGAAGATAAAAAACTAAATGAAAAACTGGTAGATTATCGTAAAAAATTAGAAGCTGAAGTGATTCAAGCAGATAAAGATTTAGAAATTTAAATAGGAGAAAAACTTTGAGCGGACATATAGCTATATTTGGAGAAGACGATATCAATGT
>JAAYEN010000152.1 GCA_012728775.1 Tissierellia bacterium | reverse complement strand
TTGAAGTAGAATTTGAAGACACTCCATTTGCATTTATGATCTCAGTAATGACACCAGAATTTGCTGAAGAAATAAAAGCTATGGGCGAAGACGTAGAATAAGCAAAGCAAAATAAAAAGAGACCAAATGGTCTCTTTTTTGATTATAAGTTAAATGCCATACCTGTACTTACATAGTGAATTTGATCTTTTAAAACGTCTTTTAGAATCTCAAAGGCCTTATCTCCTGTACAGTGACAGGTATAAAACTCTGTGCCACATTCTTTAAGCTCTTTTCCCAATTCCAAAATAAACTTATCATCTTCGTACACCATGGTACTAGGATTGTATAAGTGGAATCCAGATATACAGGCGTCTATTTTTTCTCCAATTAAATTTTCAGCAGCTTTTACAATATTTAGTATTCCCTTGTGGGCACAACCTGAAATTAGAAAGTTCTTTCCCTCTTCTCTAATAATTAAATATTGCTCATGGGAGAAGTCGTCTTTTTCATAACCATCCTCCACTTTTTTATATAAACTGTCATTAGATTTTGGGAAAAACAACTTGGTATCTACTTTGGAAAACAAAATAAAATTTTCATCTATTTCATAATGCTCGGGCACTAGCTCTACTTGAGGATGATTTTCTAGTTCTGGATTCAGCCCCACAGGCTTATGCTCCGATAAATTTTTGGATGTATATTCCATAAAAGCATCTTCTCTAGCGTAAATTTTTGCAGTATCGTTTATATTTAAAAATCTACTAAGAGCTCCACCATGGTCACCGTGGCCATGGGAAATTACTGCAAAATCCACTTGAGATAAATCTATTCCTAATTTTTCAGCATTGTTGATAAAAAAGTCATTATCTCCAAAGTCTGACAGTATCTTTTTGCCATTTCCTTCAATATAAAAGGACAGTCCGTGTTTGTGTTCGAATTCTTCTGATATGGCTGTATTTTCCATTAAGACAGTAACCTTCATTTAAATCACCTTCCATATAGGATAAATACCCAAGGGAAGAAAAATTAGACTGCTTCGTTATAAAAAGTAATCAGAGTTTTCTCATCGATATCCTTTGATTTTATATCTAATACTATTTCTCCATCTTTTAGCATAATTATTCTGTCTGAAAATTCTATGGCGTGTTTTAGATTGTGAGATATCATAAGTGTAGTGATTTTCTCTCTCTTAATTAAATCTTCAGTTTTTTCCATTATAAGCTTGGAAGTTTTAGGATCCAGTGCTGCAGTGTGCTCGTCTAAAAGTAATAATTTTGGACTTTTTATGGTTGCCATTAAAAGTGCCAGGGATTGTTTTTGTCCTCCAGAGAGATATTTCACTTGGGTATTTAGCTTGTCTTCAAGTCCAAGTCCCAGTTCTTTTAATTTCTCTACAATTAGCTCTTTATTAGAATTTTTTAATAAACTTCTAAGTTTAAAATTTTCTCCCTTTTTTAGTGCGATGGACATATTTTCTAATATATTTAGATTAGATGCCACGCCCATAGCTGGGTCTTGGGAAACTTTCCCAATATATTTTGCCCTATCTTCTTCTGGGAGGGAATTTAAATCCAAACCGTTTATGGAAAGACTTCCTCCGTCAGCTTCTAGTGAGCCGCTGATTAGATTAAAGAGGGTAGATTTTCCACAACCGTTAGATCCGATTATGGTGGTGCAGACATTTTCTTCTATTTCCAAATTTAAATCTTGGAATATAGTATGTTCTTCTGGGGTTCCAGGATAAAAAGTTTTATTTAAGTTTTGAATTCGCAGCATGTTTATCTCCTCTTATGAAAAGTTTTCCTATTTTAACATTGTTATATCCGATAAATGCAATCACAATTATCGCAGTAATTAATTTCAAATCCGTTGGATTTAATCCTATATAGATGGCTATTCCCGATATTAATCTGTAGATTATAGCTCCGATGATGGCTCTTGAGGTGAAGTTAAGTCTTTTTGAATCTTTAAAAATTGTATCACCAATTATTATGGAAGCCATAGCAGTAACTATCATAGCGACGCCCATTTGAGCATCTGCGAAGCCTTGGTGTTGTGCCATAAGTGCTCCGCTGACAGAAATCAATCCATTCGAGAGCATAAGTCCCAGTAAGATATAGCTATCTGGATTTTTCCCCAGAGATTTTACCAAAGTTTTATTATCGCCAGTAGCTCTTAGAATATAACCTTTTTCTGTATTTAAAAATGCATCTATGGCAAATTTTATCAGTAGCAAAATTCCCAGTATAACCAAAACCCTTGGAACAGATGAAAATATTTTGAATACCGAGTCATATTGGAATAAAGGTACGTTGTTTTTACCTGTAATTCTAATATTAATGGAATAAAGCATGGTCATGGTTAGAATACCTGAGAGCAGAGGTTCTATTTTAAATTTTTTGTATAGAAAGTAAGTTACTGAGCCGGCAATAGTTCCTGCGAAAAAACTTACGACTATGGCGATTATAGGATTTACACCTGCAAGTGCCATTTTGGCAAATACGAATGCTCCTAGGGGGAAGGTTCCTTCCACAGACAAATCGTAAAAGTCTAAAATTTTGTAAGTCATCACCACGCCTATTGCCAATAGTGAAAATATAAGTCCAATCTCTACAGATGATTCTAATACGGGGAAAATTCCTTTTAACATTTCTACTCCTTTTAATTTCTCCGGGAGATTTTACTCTCCCAGAGATAAATTAATTTATTCTACAATTTCTGCATTTGCAAAAATTTCATTATTCAAATCTATTCCCAAAGCTTCTGCCATTTTTCTATTTACTAACTTCTTACTATTTTTATAATACTCCACAGAAATATCCTTAGGTTCTTCGCCGTTGATTATTCTAATTGCTATATCAGCAGCTTGTACGCCTTGTTCTTCGTAGCTAACTCCCTCACTCATGAGCAAACCATTTTTCACTTGGCCTTCTTCTGATGACAATGATGGAATATTATTTTTAATCAAATTCTCTGCAACTATTGGAGCAGCGCTAGCTATCATATTGTCAGTTAAAGCGAAGTATGCGTCTATCTTAGGTGACAGAGCTGAAACTCCTTGGGGAATATCGTTGATATTATTTATTCCTATAACTTCTAGTGACAATCCTTTTTCTTCCA
>JAAYEN010000262.1 GCA_012728775.1 Tissierellia bacterium | reverse complement strand
CCCGGTCCCATTTGGGCTACTTTAGGTAAATCAGCGCTAATTACAGTAGCTATTTTAGTATATCCTCCTGTAGTTTGTCTATCTGCCATCATCACGATCGGATTTCCGTGACCTGGAATTTGGACTGAGCCAAAAACTATTCCGTCAGAAATTATGTCCGCACCTTCTAAGTGCTCTACTTTTGGACCATCTAGCCTAAAGCCCATTCTGTCTGATTCAGAAGAAATAACATATTCCGATGTAGTAAATACTTTTTTAGCTTCTTCTGAAAAATAATCATCTTGTGGACCAAATACCACTCTAATATTTTCTGATTTGGAATACTTCGGAATAAACTTCTCGTCTAATATATAGCCATATTCTTCTAAGTTTTTTTCATTTAGACTAATCTCATCATTTTGTTTTAAAGCCCTTCCATCGAAGCCTCCGAGATTTCCTCTTAAATAAGTGGACTTACTTTTCATAGCAACAGGCACGTCAAATCCTCTGCTAAATCCAATATAACCTCTAAGGCCTGATTTTACTCCTGAAAGCTTAAGAACGTCACCAGCTTTTATAAAAACAGATTGCCACATAGGCACTTCTTTTCCATTTACCATTGGATTCATATTTGCACCAGTTATACTAATTATTTCGTCACATTGAAATTCTATTTCTGGTCCCATAAATGTTACTTCTAAAACACCTTCATACTCGTCATTTCCTACTAGTAGATTTGCACATCGTAGCGCATATTGATCCATGGCACCTGCTACAGGCATTCCGACGTTTTGAAATCCCCATCTACCTTTATCTTGAATCGTGGTGAGGAGTCCTGGATTTTTAATTAATATTTTAGGCAAAATTGTCCACCTCCTCTCGAACTACTACTTCATAAGTTCCTTTTTCCACTTCATTTTTTATTCTTAAAAACTCTTCTTCGTCTATACGAACAAATCTCACATAATCTCCCGCACTTAGTATTACAGGCGGATCATTAAATGGATCATATAATTTTACTGGAGTTCTACCAATTAGCTGCCAACCTCCAGGACTTTCTATTGGATAAATTCCCGTTTGCTTTCCGGCAATTCCTGTTGAACCTGCAGGTATTTTTGTTCTAGGATTTTCTAGTCTAGGAGTTTCTATTCTTTTATCCAAGCCTCCTAAATATGTAAATCCAGGAGTAAATCCCAGCATATATATTAAATAATTTGTAGAAGTATGAATGTCTATTACTTCTTCAATAGTTAAGTTATTGTGCTGAGCTACAAATTCAATATCTGGCCCATATTCCCCACCATAGGTTGTAGGTATTTCAAATATCTTCACAATACCACTGGCTTCTTCTCCAATACTTCCTTCCAATTTTTTTAGTTCTTCTATCATTTCTTTATATCTTTTTAACAATGGGTTATAAATTATTAAAATAGATCTATATGTGGGAATTATTTCTTCGATGGATGTTAAGTCCGCTTTTTTTATAGCATTTAAAACATTTCTAATCTTTGCATTTATGCTTGGGTCTATTGCGTTTCCAAATTCCATAACCAATGCCTTGTCTCCCGAAGGAGAATATTTTACTTCATCGTACAATTCTATCACCTCGCCTTATCCAAACAGGGCTAGAATACCCTTTAAAGATCTTAGACCAAACACAAACATTACCACTACTACAACCCAGCCTAAAATATAGAGAATTTGCGGATGCTCGTAATCCCCAATTATTTCTTTTTTCTTAGAAGCTATTAGCATTACGCCTAAAGTTATAGGAAGAATAAGCCCGTTCAAAGAACCAGCAACTACCAATAATGTAACTGGCTGACCAATAGTCATAAAAATTAATGTTGACATAGATATAAATCCGATTATCCACTTGTTTTCATTATCTCCAAAAATCTTTGCCAAAGTAGTTAAGAAGGATACAGAGGTATAAGCCGCTCCTACAATAGAAGATAAGGCAGCTGCCCAAATTACAACACCAAAAAATTTATATCCTATTGTTCCAGCACCGTGTTGGAATGCAGATGCCGGTGGATTTCCAGGATCTAAAACAAATCCTTTTGTAACAACGCCTAAAATTGCCAAGAATAATAAAACCCTAACAATAGCTGCTACTCCCATTCCAGTCAACGCTGATTGTGTAACATCTCCAAGATTTTCCCTTCCACTAATTCCAGCATCTAAAAGTCTATGACCTCCAGAGAAAATAATATATCCACCAACTGTTCCTCCCACTAAAGTTACTATGGAAAGTAAGTTAATTTCAGATGGTAAAAATGTTCTTGCAACAGCTTCTCCAACGGGAGGTTTAGTCGTCAACGCAACATAACCAATGAGAATAATCATCGCTCCACCTAAAACTTTTGTCAAGGTATCCATAGTCTTGCCAGCTTCTTTGGAAAGGAAGATTCCAATGGCAATAATGGCAGAAATGGCTGCACCAATTTTTAAATCCAAACCAAATATTACATTAAGACCAAGTGCTGCTCCTCCAACATTACCAATATTAAACGCCAGTCCACCTAAAGCTACTAGAAAAGCTACAAAATATCCAAGTCCTGGCAATACTTTATTAGCTATATCTTGACCTCTTAGTTGTGATACACCTATTACTCTCCATACATTAAGCTGTGCAATTAAGGAAAAAATCAAAGATATTAATATTACAAATCCGAAATTAGCTCCCAAAGACTCTGTAAATGTTGCAGTTTGGGTCAAAAACCCAGGTCCTATAGCCGAGGTCGCCATCAAAAACGCGGCTCCTAAAACTACCGAAAAATTCTTTTTCTTATCCGACATCTAAATCCTCCTTAAATAAATTCATGTAGTGGCTTAATTTCTATTCCTTCATCTATCAAACTCTTTCTAATATTTTTTACAAATTCTACAGCTTCAGGATTATCTCCATGTACGCAAATAGAATCAGCTACAATATCAATGTCCTCTCCATCAATTGTAGTAACTTTTCCTTCCAAAATCATACGTTTAGTTCTTGCAATAGCTTCATCAGCATCATGAATTACAGAACCTTCAATTTTTCTACTCACCAAAGTACCATCTTTGTTATATGCCCTATCGGCAAATACTTCCTGAGCAACTTTAACACCCATCTCTTTTGCCATTTTTGCAATTAACGAGCCACTTAGTGCCATTAAAATTAAATTTTCGTCTAATTCCAACATCATATCTAATATAGCCTTTGCAAATTTTTCATCCACTGAAGCAGTATTATAAAATGCTCCGTGAAGTTTTATATGTTGGACAAAAGTTTTATGAGCTTGGGCAAAAGCTTGTAATGCTCCATATTGATATAAAATATATGCTCTTGCTTCTTTTAAAGAAATATCCATATTTCTTCTTCCAAATCCAACTAAATCAGGATAACCTGGGTGAGCACCAATAGCTACTCCCTGATCCACTGCATTTTTCACAGTATCGTCCATAATAAGAGCATCACCTGCATGCCATCCACAAGCAATATTCACACTACTAACAAATTTAATAACTTCTTTGTCAAGACCTAATGTATAGCTACCAAAACTTTCTCCAATATCTGAGTTCAAATCTACAATCTTCATATTACTATACCTCCATTTATTTTTTAGGTTCAAAACCCATTGTTACCTATTTTATCCAAAGAAATTTAAAAGCATTCCAGCTGCTACAGCAGAACCGATAACACCAGCAACGTTTGGTCCCATTGCATGCATTAATAAGAAGTTACTAGGATTAGCTTCTTGACCAACCTTTTGGGATACACGTGCAGCCATAGGCACTGCAGAAACGCCGGCAGAACCTATAAGCGGATTTACTTTGTCCTTTACGAATTTATTCATCAATTTTGCAAATAATACTCCACTAGCAGTTCCCACTGAAAACGCTAAAAGTCCTAAAGCTATTATGCTTAAAGTTTTTACTGACAAAAAGGTTTCAGCGTTGGCAGTTGCTCCAACAGTAACTCCTAAAAATATTGTTACAATATTCATCAATTCATTTTGAGCTGTTTTTGACAATCTATCTGTTAATAAAGATTCTCTAAACAGATTCCCAAGCATTAGCATGCCTACTAAAGAAGCAGCAGATGGTAATATTAAACTAACAACGACTGTTACTACAATTGGGAAAATAATTTTTTCTTTTTTGCTAACAACTCTAAGTTGTTTCATTACGATTTTACGTTCATCTTCTGTAGTTAAAGCTTTCATTATAGGAGGTTGTATAATAGGAACCAAAGCCATATATGAATACGCAGCCACAGCGATAGGTCCTAAAAGATGAGGTGCCAATTTAGATGTTAAAAACAATGCAGTTGGTCCATCGGCTCCTCCAATGATTCCAATGCTAGCAGCTTCTTGAGGAGTAAAAGGTACAAGTCCCAATTGATTAAGTAGAATAGCTCCTAAAAAAGTAGTAAATATTCCAAATTGAGCAGCAGAGCCCAATAACAAACTTTTAGGATTAGCAATAAGAGGCCCGAAATCCGTCATCGCACCTACCCCCATAAAAATTAGCGGAGGATATATTCCAAGTTTAACACCAAGATATAAGTAATAAAGGAGTCCACCTGGTTCTAATGTTTTAGAAACCAACTCACCTGTCTTAGGGTCTTTTATAATTTCCACAATAGGTTCATTAAATAATCCAGCCAAAGGTAGATTTGCAAGTAACATCCCAAAAGCTATGGGTATCAAAAGCAAAGGTTCAAATTCCTTCACTATAGCCAAATACAAAAGAAAAAAAGATATAAGTAACATAATGATTTGGCCAATATCGATATTAGCTATGCCTGTGCTAGATAAGAATTCATAAATTACATCTACAAACATTTACACATTCCTTTCTTTCTTGAAGTTAGGCCAAAACAACTAATAATTCTCCCGTATCTACAGCCTGACCTTCTTTGACATTGATGGAACTTACCTCACCATCACTAGATGCAAGTATTTCGTTTTCCATTTTTAAAGCTTCTAATATCATCAAAGTATCTCCAGAATTAACTTTTTCACCAACTTTGACTAAAACTTTCAAAATATTTCCTGGCATAGGTGCAGAAATTTCAGTTTTTTCAACAACTTCACGGGTCTCAATTTGGGATTCTTGATTCCTCTGGGGTTCAATTTTTTCAACCACATGGGTTCCGTCAGTCATTTCTTCAACTTCAACTTCATATGAGATGCCATTTACAGTTACAACATATTTTTTCATTTAATCCTCCTAAGTAAAATTAAGCTTCCAATTATTTAATTAATTTTCGTTCATTCCTAAGGTGAACTTTTAACGCCCCCATCATAGCTGCCGTCATCTCGTGAGAAATTCTTTCTTCTTCAATAAACTCATTTACTGATGCTACTATAGCCGCAACAATTTTAGGTTCTAGCTCTTCTGGATCAGACTTTTTGATTACATCTTGTCCGTTAATATTTTCTAGCAATTTGATTATTACAGCAATAATCATCAACACAACAAATACTACCATCATACTTATTACAGTTATTAATAATCCTTCAACCATCGAAATAGAATTTGCCATCTTTCCTCCTTGTTAACAAATTAGATTTTGTGATAACGTTTTCATGTTCATTGATTACTTTTAAATAAGTGAAACCATATAATTAACAAATAGTATTATATTACGTTTTTATTATAGCATATTATCTATCCAATTTCTTAAGTTCATAATAATTTATTCTTATTTATAAAATCCTTAATAAATCTTAATATGAGTAAATTAATGCAGATTAGGGTAAAACTTTATTGCAATAAATATTTATAAAATGGAGGTACGTTTATGAGACTAGAAAATAAAGTAGCAATTGTAACAGGTGCAAGTTCTGGTATTGGAAAAGCTGTAGCTGCCTTATTCGCAAAAGAAGGAGCTAAAGTAGTAGCCGCAGCTAGAAGATCGGAAAGATTGGAAGATTTACAAAAAGAAATTGCTGACGGTGGTTTCTCTGGAGAAATTTATCCAGTATCTGCCGATGTAGGAAAAGATGAAGATTTAAAACATCTAGTTGATGCTACCCTAGAAAAATATGGAACTATAGATATTTTAATAAACAACGCTGGTATACTAGATGAGTATAAATCTTTAGAAAATGTTGAAGAAGATTTGTGGATGAAAGTTTTTGATATCAATGTTCACGCAGTGATGAAACTTTCAAAATTAGTTCTTCCAACTATGCTTGGAAACAAAAAAGGCTCAATTGTAAATACTGCATCTGTAGGCGGACTTCATGGAATGAGAGGCGGGCTTGCGTATGTAGCTTCTAAACATGCCGTTATAGGTATGACTAAAAATATCGCTTACACTTATGCAGATGATGGAATTAGATGTAATGCTGTAGCTCCAGGCTCTGTTGGAACAGAAATTGGAGAAAGTGTAAAAAATCCTGATATGAAATCCTTAGATAAACTAATGAAAGGTGTTGAAATATTTCCAACTTTTGGAAAGCCTGAAGAACTGGCATACGCATTTTTATATCTAGCATCTGATGAAGCATCATTTACAAATGGCCACGCATTGGTAGTAGATGGCGGATGGACAGCATATTAATTTTAAATAAATACTTTGTCGAGAACTTGGGAATTTTCCCAAGTTTTTTTAGTGAATATGTAATATTAACCCGAATTGATAACTAGCTGTAATTAAGTAATCAAGCCATTTTTTTAACTTTTTTTATGCTAAATTGTTTGCATTTGATCTTTTATAAGTTATAATATATTTGAAAATATTGAATCGAAAAGGAATATGATGAAATTTAGAGAAACTAAAGTATTTGGTGTATTTATAATTGTTTTAGCAACTTTATTTTGGGCCATAGGTGGTAATGTTGGGGCTTTTTTATTTAAATCTAAAGAAGTGACACCGGAACATTTGGTCACAATTAGATTAGTAATAGCTGGATCAATTCAGTTAGTAGCTCATTATTTTGATAAATCAAAAAATTTCTTTAATGTATTTGAAAATCGAAAAGATATTTTCAGAATGTTGCTTTTTGCTTTTGGTGGACTTTTCACCATGCAGTATTTTTATTTCGTAACTGTCAAACATTCTAACGCTGCTACCGCCATAGTACTTCAACAATTCGCTCCTTTTTTTGTAATTTTAATTTCATCAATTGTAGCAAGAAGATTTCCACCATTAAAAACTGTGTTAGCTTTGATTTTAGCTTTGTATGGTGGCTTTTTACTGATTACTCACGGCGATATAGGAAGTTTAGCTGTGTCTAAAATAGCTCTTCTATCTGGACTAATGGGCACTTTAGGATCTACTCTTTTTAATATTCTCCCCCATCCTTTACAAAAAAAATATGGTGTTATAGCTGTTAATGGATGGAGCATGTTAATTGCTGGATTGGTTTTTGGATTATTAAACCAACCCTGGAAAATTCCATTTATTATAGATTTACAAAGTATCTTAGGGATTTTATACGTGTCAATATTTGGAACACTCATTCCATTTTTAATATATATGACTGGAGCACAAATAGTAAGCCCAGTGATTGCCAGTATTTTGAGTTTGTTGGAAACTGTATTTTCTACAATTATCGCCACGACCTTTATGGGAGTTATATTTATTTATTTAGATTATATAGGCATAGCCTTGGTAGTTACTGCTTTAATTTTAATAATGATACCAAGAAGATCTAGAAGACCAGAAGATCAATTATAAATAAAATTAGCCAGAGGACTTATTATATCCTCTGGCTTTTCAATTCAGTTATTTATTTTATCTGTTACACATTGGGCCTGAACCGTCTTTCATTCCCAATCCAGTACCATTTGCTAAACCTCTTCCTTGGTTAAATCCATCCCTTAAACCTGCTCCTGTTCCATCTTGAACTCCATTTCCTCTGTTAAAGTTCCCATTCATTCTTGAAGATTGTTTCATAGGAGCATTCAAGCCTATTCCTCTTCTTCCGCCTTGTCTCATTCCATTGTTCAATTCTAAAGCAGTTGCACCTTCTATATAAGTTTTAATTGATGTGATTCTTTCATTTGCTTCATCTGCTGTCATAAATCCATCTTCTACATGTCCATTTATTCTTTCAGT
>JAAYEN010000041.1 GCA_012728775.1 Tissierellia bacterium | reverse complement strand
ACTGATATTCTATTTTAAAGAAACTTTGTATTGAATATATTTCATAAATGATATAAAATTAAACAGTATAGTTATTTAAATTCATACTGAAAATAAAGTAATTTTGAAACTTGAAAACTAAATATTGAGGAGGAGGTGTTCTTCATCGAATACGTAATCTATGTGATAATAGGAATAGTGGGAATTGTTTTCGGATATATGATGAGAAAGCAAACTGCAGAAAGAGAAATTGGTTCAGCAGAAACCCACGCTAAAAATCTAATGATAGATGCAGAAAGAGAAAGTGAATCTATAAAAAAAGAAGCTCTTTTAGAAGCCAAAGAAGAGATACACAAAATGAGATCTGAAGCTGAAGAAGAAAGCAAAAAACGTAGAGAAGAAAACTCAGAACATGAAAAAAGACTTGCTAATAAAGAAGACCAATTAGACAAAAAGGCTACAAATCTAGAAAGAAAAGATCAATCTCTTACAGATAGAATTAAACAACTGGAAGAGAAGGAAACTAAGATAGAAGATTTGTTAGGACAAAGGATTTCTGAATTAGAAAGAATTTCTGGCTACTCATCACAGCAAGCTAAAGAAGTTCTATTAGAAGAATTAAAAGATGAAGTTATTCATGAATCTGCAGCTATAATCAAAGAGTACGAAAACAAAACGAAAGAAGAATCTGAAAAAATAGCCAAGAATTTAATTGCAAATGCAGTGCAAAAAGTATCGGCTGACTATGTTCCTGAACTTACTGTTACAGCTGTAAGTCTACCTAATGATGATATGAAGGGTAGGATTATAGGAAGAGAAGGACGAAATATTAGAACTATTGAGTCACTTACTGGAGTAGACTTAATAATTGACGACACACCAGAGGCAGTTACAATATCCAGCTTTGACCCTGTTAGAAGGGAAATAGCTAGACTTGCTTTAGAAAAGCTTATCACGGACGGACGAATTCACCCAACGAGGATTGAAGAAGTTGTAGAAAGAGCCGGAAAAGAAGTAGAGCAAAGCATTAAAGATGCAGGAGAAGACGCTGTGTTCGAATTGGGGATACACGACATCCATCCAGAAATCAAGAGGACTTTAGGTAAACTAAAGTATAGAACTAGTTATGGGCAAAATGCCCTTAGACATTCTATAGAAGTAGCTCAAATATCAGCATTAATTGCAGATCAATTGGGAACTGATGTTAGAATGGCGAAAAGAGCTGGTTTACTCCATGACTTAGGGAAAGCTATCGACCATGAATTTGAAGCTACTCATGTTGCTTTAGGAGTTGATTTAGCTAAGAGATATAAAGAACCTAGCGCAGTAATTGATGCCATAGAATCTCATCATGGAGATAAAGAGCCTACACACTTAGAAGCTATTATTGTTCAAGCGGCAGATGCATTATCAGCAGCTAGACCAGGCGCAAGAAGAGAAACTTTGCAATCATATATTAAACGACTTGAAACCCTTGAAGAAATTGCTAATTCCTTTGAAGGAATAGAAAAAGCTTTTGCAGTTCAAGCGGGTAGAGAATTAAGAATTGTTGTAAAGCCTGAAAATATAAGTGAAAATGAAATGACAGTTCTTAGCAGGGATATAGCTAAAAGAATTGAAAATGAGATGGAATATCCTGGACAAATTAAAGTAAATATTATTAGAGAAACAAGAGCAATAGAGTATGCAAAATAAGTCAGTATAATTTGAAAAAAAAGACGTGGATTAAATCCCGTCTTTTTTTAAATTATAAAATGATAAGTGTATTCTAAGATTTAGTTATATAAACAAAATATCTTTAAATAATGAAAATAAAATTGTTGAAATTAATAATTCTAACAATATTACTACTAGGGTAATGGTTGTAGAAATTACTATATACCATCCAATGAACACTAGAGTTCCCTTACGTTCTTTCACTTTTTTATAATTAAATATTAATAGTAAGAAAGAAAGTAATATAAAAAATATTATTGTAATTATTTTCGGGCTTAATACATGAAGTAATGATTCAATGGATTGTCCCTCAATAAAGGTTAATCTTATATATATAGCATCTAGTACTTGATAAACAAACATTTGAAGGAAAATAAATAAACTTACTACAGATCTTTTTAATCTCAGTCCTATCGAGTTAAAGGCAGAATTTGTAGCTACGGAAATTGTTATATATAAGATTGAAAACTTTATTAGTCCCAATATCCCAATAAATACAGGATTAGAAATAACCCAGGATATAGTCCAGCAAGCTCCTGCCAATACTAATAAGAATATTGGTATAATAAGTTTTGCACCTAAATTAATCATTTTCCTAATTACTGGAGCAACTTTCACATTCGTTCTTTTAAGTGCTTCTTCTTGTCTAGAGCCCCTTTGTCTTCTGTCAATTTCCTTATTTAAAATTTCTTTTTCTTCACTAGATAATATTAAAGGCATAGTATCTTGGGATGAAACAGGAGAACTAAGAATAATATCTATATTATCTTTTTCTTTTTTTTCTTTTTTATCATTAGAATTTGCAAAAAAGAAAAGTGGAATACTTTTAAAGAATTCAGCTATATTTGAAAATACTCCGGGAGTTTTTTCCTTACTAATAACTTCTTTTTCTTCTCTTCTTTCGTATACATAATCTTCGCTAGATTTCTTAGGTTTATCTAGGACTAGTTCCTCATAGATACTGTCATCTGATTTTTTTATAGGTTCTTCTTCATACCAAGAATCATCAAATTCAATTTCATCAACTTTTCCAATAAAGTCTTTTTCAATTTCAAACTCAACAGGTGATTCTACTATATTATCTTCAGGCTCAACAATATTAATAAATTCTCTAAAATCGTCTTTTTTAGATTCTTCCTCAATTTTAAAATCATCGATTTTATCAAAATCTTCGACGTTTAGTTCGCCACTATCTGCTTTACTTAAATATGAGTCAATTACAGTTTTAGAGTATCTAATAGTTTTTTCAGTGTCTAAATAAGAATAGGTGGACTTTTCAGAAGTGTACGAAGGTGTTTCTTCTTTTGTAGGAATCTCTTCTGTGTAGTCTTCCAACTCTTCTGCAGAGTCCTCTTCTTTTTTATTTCCAATAAAGAAACTCTTTAAACTGTCAAAAAATCCAAATTTTTTCTCATTTATTACTTCATCTGAAAAATCTTCTAATTCTTTAGATTTTACATCTGTTAGTGTATCTATTTTATCTGTTTTCTTTTTTTCAAATTGTGGAATTTCAAAATCTTTAAATTCCTTACTATCAGTTTTGAATTTAGATTTATTTTCAATTTCTTCTTCGACTGTAAGATCTTCGATTTCTATTTTTTCATGTGATTCTGACTCGGAATCAGGATCTTTCTCTGGATTTTCTTTTTTATTAGAATTGAAAAACGAAGCTAATTTATCTGCAAATGTAATTTTAGTAACGTCCTCTAGGGGTTCTTCTATAATTTCATCTGGTTCATCCACATTTAAAATTGGGTCAACTTTAATATCTTCTATTTTGCCTTGTCCGTAAACTAAATCCGTATATTCTTCGGGGCTAAGATCTAATAAATTATCCTCATCTTCTTCTTTTAGGAATAAATTAATTTTATCTAGTAATGAAGGTTTTTTTTCTTCATCTAATTTTTCTAAAGTGTTCTCTGCTTCGGATTTAAAAGGCGTCTGTTCTATATCTTTAACTGAAATTTCTATAGGTTCATGGATATCTTTTGAATCAAAAATCAACTTATCATTAATTTCTTTATCATGAGATTCTATTATTATTTGTTCATCGGCTGAGTCTTTAGGTGAACTTTTACTTAAAATCTCCTTATCATATACTTCTTCTTCTCTCATAAAATCAAAGAATCTTTTAAAAATAGAAGCTTGTTTTATAGGTATATCTTCTATTGGTAAAAGTAAATCTTCTTCTTTAAATTCTAGTTTTTCGGATTTTGTATCTTTTCCAACCTGAAACTTCGGTATATCAAATTCTTTAAAATCTTTACTTTTTGTCTTAGACTTTTGAGATATT
>JAAYEN010000211.1 GCA_012728775.1 Tissierellia bacterium | reverse complement strand
CTGACCATGGATTTGACTCTATGGATGATTTTAACTATGCGCCTCAAATTTCAAAATTATTGAATATTTTAGATTATGAAGACAATTTGCCTAAAACTGTTATTTATAGCCTAAATGGAACTAAAGACAACTTTATGCTTGCGACATTAGCAGGAGATTTTCAGCGAGCACCTTATAGAGGTAAAGTACAATTTGGCGCTGCTTGGTGGTTCATGGATCACAAGATGGGAATGATTGAACAAATGGATACATTGGCATCAGTAGGTGTATTACCAACTTTTATAGGAATGTTGACTGATTCTAGATCATTTTTATCTTTTCCAAGACATGAGTATTTTAGAAGATTACTGTGTAATTTCTTAGGAAATATTGTTGAAAATGGAGAATATCCAGATGATATAGAATTCGTAGGCAAAATGGTTGAAGACATTTGTTACAACAATGTTAAAGAATATATTGGTTTTAAATAATTAATAGAAAGGAGTAGCCATGGAAATTAAAGAAATAAAAGACTTTCTAGTTTGCATTGACAGTGATGGATGTGCAATGGATACCATGAACGTTAAACATTATGAAGCATTTGGTCCAGAGTTTGTGAAGATAATGGATGTGGAAGAACAAAAGGAAAATGTTTTAAAAAGATGGAATAAGACAAATCTATTTAGCCATAGAAGAGGAATAAATAGGTTTCTAGGTTTTTTAGATGGGCTAGAGTATATCAATGAAAACATACGGCCTGTAGAAGAAATTGAAGTTTTTCAAAACTATATAGATAATGATGGTAAACTTTCTATTGATGGTATGGAAGATGCCTATGAAAAAATAAAATCTAATATTTTTAAAAAAGCTATAGATTGGTCTTACAATGTAAACGATGCTATTGAAAAAATACCAAGAGAGAAAAACAAACCTTTTGACAATGTATTACCTACACTAAAAGAAATAGCTAAGAAAGCGAACATTGTTGTTATTAGTTCAGCTACAGAAGATGCGATAAAGCAAGAGTGGTCAAAAGCTGGATTGATGGATTATATTGATGCTGTGTTTACTCAGGAATTTGGAACAAAGACAGAATCAATTGCCCATGCGGTAGTCCAAGGAAATTATGAAAAACACAAAGTTATAAAAATTGGAGATGCTTTAGGCGACTTACAGGCAGCACGAGACAACAATGTGTATTTTTATCCGATTATAGCCAAAAAAGAAGAACAAAGCTGGATAAATTTTCGTGATGAGTATTTTCAGAAATTTATTATGGGAGAATATAACCAAGTTCAAGATAAATTAATTAATAAATTTATTTCAGAATTAGATTCAATGTAAAGGAGAATATTATGAGAGTAGATTTAAGTAAGAGACCTTTTTATCTCGAAGAAGAAGATATTAAGTGGGTGAAAAATACAATTGAAAATATGACATTAGAAGAAAAAATAGGTCAATTATTTGTTAATATGGGTTCTTCTAGAGAAGAAGCATATCTTAAAGAAACTGTAGAAAAATATCATATTGGAGCTATTCGCTATAATCCGGGTTCTGCTTCTGAAATATATGATCAAAACAAATATTTACAATCCCAAAGTAAAATTCCAATTCTAATAGCTGCTAATACAGAACAAGGTGGTAAAGGTGCCGTATCAGATGGAACAGAAATAGGTTTTGAGGTTAAAATAGCCGCAACAAATGACCCTAAGTATGCTTATGAAATGGGGAGGGTTTCAGGATATGAAGCATCTGCAGTAGGATGCAACTGGAGCTTTGCGCCAATTGTAGATATTATGTACAATTGGAGAAATCCAATTATTGCAAAAAGATCTTGGTCCAATGATCCTAAGACAGTTCTTGAATTGAGTCTTGAATACATGAGAGGAATACAAGAATATGGAATCATGCCTGCTGCGAAACATTTCCCCGGTGATGGTGTCGATGAAAGAGACCACCATTTGTCACCGTCAATTAACTCGTTATCTATGGAAGAGTGGGATAAGAGCTTCGGTTATGTTTATCAAGGATTAATAGACAATGATTTACCATCTATAATGGCTGGACATATACACTTGCCATCTTATAGTAGACATTTTAATCCCGAAAAATATAAAGACAGACCAACTATGCCTGCTAGTTTATCTAAGGAAATCTTAATGGATTTATTAAGAGGGAAACTAGGCTTTAATGGTGTAGTTGTCACAGACGCATCTCACATGGTTGGAATGACTGGAGCGATGAAAAGGTCGGAAATTCTTCCTACTGCCATAGAATCAGGTTGTGATTTATTCTTATTTTTCAATGATCCAGATGAAGACTTCGGTTATATGTTAGATGGTTATAAAAATGGATTACTATCAGAAGAAAGATTAAATGATGCTATTACTAGAACATTAGGGTTGAAAGCAAAAATTGGTCTTCACAAGAAAACAATTGACGAGATGTTTTTACCTAAAGAAGAAGCTATGGCAAGAATAGGCGAACCGCACAATGTCAAACTATATGATGAAGTGACAGATAAATCTATCACACTTGTAAAGGAAGAAGAAGGAGTACTTCCAATTTCTCCTGAAAAATTTAAAAGAGTATTGATTGTGGATATTAAAGGAGAAGAAGGAGGATTTGGCGCAATGCTTGGTGGCGGTTTCAAAGCTTCTGATAAATTATTAGAAGTATTAAAAGAAAAAGGCTATCAAGTAGAGAAGTTTATTTCTCCTATTGATAGAATTAAAGAACTTCCGCCTACCGAAATGAAAGCAGCTGTTGCCAATGTTTATGCTCAAAAAGCACCTATTAAAGGCTTAACAGATAATTATGATCTGATTATTAATGTTGTAGATGTTAACCCTGGAACAGTTCAAAGACCAGTATGGCCCGCAAGCAAAGGTACTCCTGACATACCTTTTTATGTTCATGAGGTACCCACCATTGTAATATCTGTACAATGTCCTTATCATTTGGCAGATATTCCTCAAGCTAAAACATATATTAATACATATGATTCAAATGATCGATGTATGGAAATTTTAGCAGAAAAATTAGAAGGCAATTCAGAATTTAAAGGTGTAAGTAAAATTGATGTATTTTGTGGCAACCTATTAGATTTTTAATCGAAAATAGTAAGGAGAAAACATGTCAAATATAATGAATCAAATTCATAGTGCAGGAATTGTTGCCGTTATACGTGGAGATAATGTAGAGCAAGCTCTGATGTATTGTGAAGCTTGTGTAGAAGGAGGAATAAATTTCCTGGAAATTACATTTACAATACCTGGAGCCTTAGAAGTATTGGATACTGTAGTTAAATGTATGGGAGAAGAAGCTATTCCAGGTGCAGGAACTGTTTTGGACGTTACAACTGCTAGAATTGCAATACTCCATGGAGCAAAATTTATCATCAGTCCTGCATTTGACGAAGAAGTAGCAAAACTATGTAATCTGTATAAGATTCCATATATGCCAGGTTGCTTGACACCAACAGAAGTAGTTAAAGCCCTTGAATTTGGTGCTGCTGCAATAAAAATCTTCCCAGGGTCAGCCTTTGGACCTTCTTACATTGGAGCAATAAAAGGTCCACTACCACAAGCTGAAATTATTCCAACAGGTGGTGTAAGTCTTGATAATGTACAAGAATGGCTTCAAAAAGGTTGCATAGCCGTAGGAGTAGGTGGCAAACTAGCTAGCGGAACTAAAGAAGAAGTTGTAGCTACAGCAAAGGCTTTTAAAAAGAAAATTAATGAAATTAGATAGAAGTTAAAAAAATATAAATATAGTAAAAATATTCTAAATCTAAATATAAAATTACCGACCTTAATGAGCTAGATTAAAATCTAGTTATTAGAGGTCGGTTTCTTTATTGAAAAAAAGATTGCCCAAAACCAATAAAGAAGCAATCAAAACAGAAAAGATATTGTAGAAAAATATGAAAATTTTATTACATACGATATATATAGAATTAAAGAGCAATTTTTTTAAATCATTTCTAAATCCGCCTAGAATTTACTAAACCTCTAATTAAAAAATAAGAAGGTACGCCAAAATAATCACGAAGAGACCCTAAATGTTCTCCACAATTAATACAATAAAGTCCATTACCCATTTCGTCTATATCAAACTCTAATTCTACAATACGATCTCTTTGTATCTTAATTAAGTTACCTCTGCCCCCTTTTTGATAAATCAAAAGAGGAGTCTTACATAGATTACATGAGACGAGTAACAGATGAGTATTTTTAATTTTACGCATATAAGGATTTTTAAATTTCATAAAATCACCTAAAGATATAATATCATAAAAATTGCTGCAACTCTTGAAAAACCAATATTTTCCTACATTATTATTCAAAGTATTTTATATTGATCAAAAATAATTTGACAAAGATTGTAAACTTTTATAATATTGAATCATATATTAAAAATATATAGAAAAATATGTTTAAAAAGGAGGCGTTTGTGTGAGTAATATAGTAGCATTATTAGTTTTAGCAGTAGCGTATTATATAGGAGAGTTTATTGGAAATAAAACAAAAGCTTGGATTCCATCAGTTTTTGTTACGGCAGTTCTTATTATGATAGGTTATTGGACATTCTTCCCGTATGATATAGTGGAGCTTGCTGGTTTAGGAGCACCTCTAGGTGGTACATTGGTTATTATGCTGTGTTTGACACATATGGGTACGATTATTAGTATTAAACAATTATTGCAACAATGGAAAGTTATATTAATTGCATTAGCAGGAATTGCAGGAATGATTGTATTAGTATGGTTTATAGCTAGTGCATTTGTGGAAAGAGAATACATAGTAGCTGGATTACCACCTCTAACTGGAGGAATCGTTGCAGCAATTATGATGCAAGAAGCAGCAACTGAATTAGGTTTAACGACTGCAGCTACCCTTGCCATAGCAATGTATTCGGTACAAGGTTTTGTGGGCTATCCAATTACAGCAATATTTCTGAAGATGGAAGGTAAAAAGCTTTTAGAAAGTTATCACAAAGGCGAGCATACAGTTATACAAGAAGTTGAAGCTTCTGTACCTGAAAAGCCAGCGTGGAAAATTATTCCACCAATTCCAGATAACTATAACACTACTGCTTTGATATTAGCGAAAATGATGGTATCTGCATGGATTGCTTCTAAAATAGCAGGCTTGACTGGAATAAATTCAGCAGTAGTTGCACTATTTATCGGTATTATATTAACTGAAGTGGGATTCTTAGATCCAGATTCACTTAACAAAGCGAAATCTTATGGATTTTTAATGTTTACATTAATGATATTTGTATTTGCAGGATTAAAAGATTCTACACCAGAAATATTAATAGCGGCTATTGGACCTATGGCTATAATAATTGTACTTGGAGTTTTAGGACTTTGTATAGCTTCTATAATTGTAGGTAAAGTTTTAGGAATGAGTTGGAATATGGCTTGTGCTGTTTCATTGACAGCGCTATATGGTTTTCCTCCTAACTACATTCTTACAATGGAGTCCATTAAAGCATTGGTTAAAAATGAAGAGGAAGAAAAATATCTTACAGATCGCATGCTGCCTCAAATGATAGTTGGAGGATTTGTAACTGTTACCATAACATCAGTTATAGTTGCAGGATATTTTGTAAACTTGTTCTAAAGAACACTTAAAAGAGCGATGGATTAATTCCTTCGCTTTTTTTTAGAAAAAAGGAGAAATAAATGGCATACAAATATATAAGCAAAGAAATTGAAGACTATATAATAGATATGAGAAGACATTTCCATGAAAATCCAGAACTAAGTTGGGAAGAAGTGAAAACTTCAAAGCGAATTATAGATGAATTAAAAGATATGGGAATAGAAGCAAGACAAATTACTAAAACGGGAGCTATCGGAATACTAAATCCTGAAAAAGAAGGACCAGTACTAGCTATTAGGGCTGATATAGATGCACTACCTGTACAAGAAGAAAATGAAATAGATTTTATTTCTAAAAATAACGGAGTTATGCATGCTTGTGGTCATGATGCACACGCTAGTATGCTTTTAGGAGCAGCTAAAGCTATGTCTTTAATAAAAGACAAACTTGGAAAAATAGTTTTCTTATTTCAACCAGCAGAAGAGTTTATTAAAGATAGCGGAGCAAAACACGTAGTAGAAGAAAAGATATTGGAAAATGAAAATGTGGATAGGATAATAACAATTCATATCTGGAATCCTATAGAATCTGGAAAAGTTGCATTACAAGAAGGACCGATTATGGCTTCAGCTGATACTTTTAAAATAGAAATACTTGGAAAAGGTGGACATGGAGCTCAACCCCAACAGACAGTCGATCCAATTACAATAGGTACTCTTTTAGTGGAAAACCTTCAACATCTTGTTAGTAGAGAAAATTCTCCTATTAATCCTATGGTTTTAAGCGTGACGGCCTTTAACTCAGGAAATTCTGAAAACGTCATACCAGAAAAAGCAGAACTATTAGGAACAACTAGAACCTTTGACAACGCTAAACGAGAAACTTTCCCTGATATGATGGATAGGGTGATAAAGGGGATTGTTGAAGCTAATAGAGGAGAATATAAGTTAACATATTATAAAGGAACACCTGCTACAATTAACGAAAAAGAAAGTGTGGAATTAGGAAGAAAAGTTATAAGTGAAATCATTGGAGAAGAAAATATAATTTATCAAGATCCACAAATGGGAGGAGAAGATTTTGCTAAATATCTTCTTAATATACCTGGGTGTCTAATGTTTTTAGGTGGTAAAATGCCACATGAAGACGCACCTCATCATAATTCAAAATTTATGATTGAAGAAGATGTCTTAAAAACTGGAGCAGAATATTTTGTGAAGTATGCATTAGAATTTATCAAGTAAATAAAAACTGTCATTGGGTATTTCAACCTGATGGCAGTTTTTTGTATAATAATTAATGTTATTTGTATGATATAATAATTCTATTATGAAAATAGGTAATAATAAGGAGAAGCAATGATAAAAATCAAAGCAAAATCTATTTATTATAATAGTGTAAATGAAAAGATTAATTTATTACCAAATAAGATACTAATATTATTAATTATACTTGTATTTGTTTTTTCAGGTTGCCATAGGAATAGTCCAAAAGTAAAGACAGAAAAAAATGTAGTGCAGCTAACAGAGCGCCAAATTGCAATTTTAAGAATGGAAAATTTATCTGCTGATTATGATGAATTAGGCACTATGCAGAAAAAATCCATTATTGCAATTGAAGAACTTCTTGTTTATCTTGAAGACAAGTATAAAGTTTCTTTTTCTTACGTAGCATATTATACAGGATCTGTTATAGAACATGAACACTTATCAGCTAGAGCAGAAAATGGTAATAAAGAAGATATTATCACAGTAACCCGAAAATATACAGATGGGAAATCTTCTATTGAGGATGACTATCCTAATATTAGAGCAAAGTCTATTTATCGTAGTTTAGTTAAAGGAAAAATGGACGAATTAGTTGGTTTAAAAAACCATTTTGTTGTAATAGCATCTGCAAATAATAGAAGTAAAATTATTCCCAATTCCATTGAGGATTTAAGGGATTTAGATTTATCAATAGGTCAAAACATTTTTATTAAAGATTCTTCTTTAGAAATTAGTTTAGAAGATTTTTCACAAACTCTAATTAATTGGCTAAAAAGTGAAAATATCCAAAGCAATATTCGATTATTTCTTCTAAAAGATGAAGATTTCGCTCAACTCAATGAAGAAAACTTTTCTAAATATCAACTTCAAGGTATAGCCTTGGAATCTGATACAATTATTGTAGAATTTTAAAATATTATAATAAAATTAAATTATCAGATTAAATTTACTTTGTTTATGCAAAAAAAGAATTTTAGATTTTATGGTATAATATAAAAAGAAAATAATCATAGAGGAGATTTTAATATGACTTTACCAAACTGCCCGAAGTGCGACGCTGAATATACTTATCAAGAGGGACATCTTTATATTTGTCCTATGTGTTTTAACGAATGGACAGAGGAGAGCCAAAAAGCTGCTGAAGAGGCACTAATCATCAGAGATTCTAATGGAAATCCTATAGAAAATGGTGATGACGTAACTGTTATAAAAGACTTAAAATTAGGAAATGATACTATTAAACAAGGATCGAAAGCAAAAAACATTCAAATTCTAAATGAAGAAGTAGACGGCCACGATATCCAAGGAAGAGTAGAGGGATTTGGGATTATATATCTAAAGTCCAGTGTCGTAAAAAAATAAAATACAAAGCTTGCCCTTGGGATGATTTATTTATTCTAATAGGTGAGCTTTTTTATTTAGACGGTGTATATCTGACATTCAGGGGGTATAGTATTTGTAATAAATTGTTAAGAGGTGAAATATATGAAGAATTTCGTTAGTTATAAATGGTTAGAAGAAAGTTTATACAAAGATAATATGATAATTTTAGATGCAAGGGGAGAATTATCAGATCCTTTAGCTGGACAAGAACTTTATGATGCGGGTCATATACCCAATGCCCAATTCGTTTCCCTAGAGGAAGTAATGACTGGAGAACTTTCTGAACATGGTGGAAGACATCCTCTTCCTGATATAGATAGATTTGTAGAAGATATGAAAGAGTTGGGTATAGATGATGAGTCTACAGTAATCATTTACGATGACGGAAGCCTTTCTTTTGCAGGAAGATTATTATGGTTGTTAAAATACATTGGCAAAGACGATGTTAAGGTTTTAAAGGACGGATACAATGGATGGGTAAGAAGTGGTGGAGATATTAGCGAATCTTCTCCATTTATAGATAAATCAGAAATTCTTACTGTGAATATTAACGATAAAATTAAAGTAGAAATGGAACATGTAAGAGACTCTATTTCCAAAGATGGCGTAGCTTTAGTAGATTCGAGAGATCATGTTCGATATTCTGGTGAGTCTGAACCACTAGATAAAATCCCTGGAAGAATACCAAGTGCTATAAACTACCCATATGATGAATTAATATCTGAAGACTTTCCAAGTATAGATGAAATAAAGGAACATTACAAAGAACTACAAGATAAAGATGAGGTAATACTATACTGTGGTTCAGGGGTGTCTGCTACGGTAAACTTCATGTTAATGGAAGAAGCAGGGCTAGAACCTAAACTTTATCCAGGGAGTTTTAGTGACTGGATAAGTTATGAAGAAAATGAAGTGGAAAGTGATTTCTGATTATTTTAT
>JAAYEN010000169.1 GCA_012728775.1 Tissierellia bacterium | reverse complement strand
CACGTTGAGACGGTAGTAAGTTTGAATAAAATATTATAGAAAATTCACAGTTTAAGGAGAATAAATTGAAACTGGTTAATAGAATAAAAAGAAATATGACATCTGATAATGTTGGTGTGAGGATAATTACTACTTATATTTGTTTATTAATAATTTTTATCTCAGTTACTATTGTGAGTTATTATTTATTGCCACAAAGCTTGTTGCGTAACAAACATCCGTTGCAAAATTGGGATACCTCACCAGATTTAGCAATTTCAACTATACAAATTCTTTCTTATAATCTAATTTCAGTTGTTGTGATATTATTTGCAAATTTATTTTCTAATAGAAAAAATAAAACACATTATTTTATGCCCCTTGGGTATACCACATTTTTTGTACTCATATTGATAAACGCAGTTACTTTAGGAACATGGTCATTTTCTTTTGGAACTGGTGGAATACCTTTAGCAGATAGAATTATCAGAATATTTGACATATTCCATAGTGCGGGGCTATGGGAAATGAGTGGACAACTATTTATACTTTGTGCGACTGCGAAAATTTCATTAGTAATGATAGATGGAAAAGAAACAATAATAAGGAATTGGAAAACAATTAAGTTGTCTAAACTAGAAATAATTGTTTTTGTCATGGGCTTAATCTTGATGATAATTGGAGCCTTTGTTGAAAGTTATGCTATTATAAATCTGAAATAATATAGATAATTTAGGAAATATTAAATATGTTGACGAAGTTTTCGTATTGGCACATGAATCAACGGGTACTTAAATGTACCTCAGAGGGATGACAAACACATTATTAAGGTCGGAATATCATTCTTTTTCGAGCGTATATGGCCCGCCGGCCCGAGGGTACTCGAAAAAGAATGATATGGAGACATTTTTGAGCAATCAACGGGTACTTAAATGTACCTGTTTTTTTATTAGAAGAATATATATAGTATGTAAAATGTCTGTAAAGTAGTTATTTTCCATATATTGCGGGAATAATATTAATACATAAAGAGTATAGATTAATATAATAATTATTGACTTAAACAAAATAAAAGGAATGAATTATGAAACTGATAAAAAATTTGATGCTCGTATTACTTGTTTTCGCATTAAGCCTTAGTTTATTCGGATGCTACAGTTTTCAAACAGCATATGAGGAAACTTTTAGGGAGGATGTATTAGGAGATTCAGGTAATAGAATCACAGCGAATGAGGTATTTCATAGAATTAGAACTGAAAATAATTATTCGCTAACTAGTAAGGAAGAAAATTATATCAGCGATGTATTGGAAGCTAGTAACAGACCTGAGGAATATTTAAAAGAAGATAAACAACAGGAATTAATTATAAAAGCAAGGGAGGCTATAAAGAAAAATAGCTTATTTAGTTCAGGCGACAAGCTAAATGAGATTCAATTGAAGTTAACGGAAATGTTCCCTGATGAGGAACTTAGAGTGTTCGGCTACTATATTTATTTTGAATACGACAGGATAAGACTTTCCTTAGTAGATCCATTTAATCCTGAAAATGTGGACGATTATTATTACCGCGAGAATACAAGAGCTTGGACTAAGGAGCAACCGGTAAAACTAAGGGCAGCTGATAAACCTTTAGAAGATTCAATTTCATTATCGGATATTAATTTTTCAGATATATCCAGAATCTATGGAATCATCAATGAAAAATCAAAGGATATCGAAGGTGCAGAGCTTGTAGAATATATTTATCTAAGAATGGAAAATGGTAATTACTTTTGGAAAGCGTTGATTAATGGAGCCAGAAGCGACTATGATTTAGAAGTAGAGCATGAGGGCGATATAATAATATTTAAAAAATTATAAAAGGGAGTGAGCAAATGTTACTAGTTATATTTTTTTTATATGTTTTCCCTTTGGCATTCACATATACGGGGATTTGGTACAGTAGCCCGATAGTCTCTACATTAAGTCTAGTGGCAGGAATCTTAGGATGGACATTATTTAATTTTCTTATATTCAAGAATTTAATCTATAGGTTAAGTAAAGTAAAGAGTAGATACAGCCATTTGTCAGATTATGGGAAGCCGGTAAAGGGAAGGATTGTAAAGAATAACTTTATTAAGGAAAATAAGGACGGTAGTCAATCCTTGGAGATAGATATAGAATTTGAAAATTACTCGAACACAATTGTAAGGACTACGATGCTTATTGTAGATACGAGACCGAATGAGAGTCGATTTGAGGAAGGAAAAGAAATTAATCTGAAGCTTAACACCGGTAATGAATCACCAGCATTTATACTAGAGGGTGCAAATACAGTGAAACTGAAGAAAATACCGATTATTTGGATGGTGGTAAATATAATTTATGCAGTTGTTGTGTTTGTAGTAAGTTATAAATTCCATAGTAACGGTTATGGTTGGAGATTTTTATCGCCTGGATACCCATGGGTATGGACACCTTTTATGAATATATTCATTTATACCGCATTAGGTGTATTTGGTGAAAATGGAGGGTTTCTTAGACGAAAAATGTATGGCAATCGCACGGTAGAAGAAGAAAATATGCTTCTATTATATGGTAGGAAAGCAACGGCAAAAATAAATTCTGCTAATCTCACAGGAACATATATTAATGAGCGGCCAGAAGTATTATTTAGTCTTAATTTCAAGGACCAAGAGGGCAATTTGCAGCACAGAAATGCTAAGCGTGTAGTTCCATTGACAGAAATACACAAAACACAGGAGGAAAGCAGAGAGATTTTATATTTACCAAACAACGAAAAAGTATTTGATCTATTATAACCATCAAGCCAGTAAACAAATCTATTCGACGAATCTATCGACGAGCTACTAGAACATCTAAAAATTAAGCAGCTGAGAAAGACATTATTGAAAACAAATAATCCCCTTGACATTAAACAGGTACCTGTTGTATAATAAGATTAAATAGAACAGGTACCTGTTATTCAAGGGGGAATTATATGAATACATTAAATAAAGTAGAAATAATGCTGGCGAAATTAGATTTGGTTATGCGATTATTACGCAGACGTCCTGTGGGCAAACAGCGGCTAGGGCGTGGGGTATATCGCTTGCTCAACCGCATTCGAGAACATGAGGGTATTTCAACAAGAGAATTAGCAGACAGTTTAGGAATGCGCCCCTCCTCCCTAAATGAAAAGCTGGCGAGTTTGGAAAAAGAAGAGATTATTATACGGGAAAGAGACCAAAAAGATCAGCGGGTCTTTATAGTAAAACTACAGCCTAAAGGGGTGGAGCTATACGATGAAATAATAGCTGAGCGTCAGAATATGAACGAAGCCATTGGAAGGATTCTAAGCGAAGAAGAGATGAAGACCTTTACTTCCCTTGCAGAAAAACTCGCGGAGGGTCTGGAAAAAAGGGCGGAAGAGTCACCTGCCGAGGAACCTATATGTCAGTAAGACCAAGCGGTCCAGGCGGCCGCGTCGCAAAGTTTTTGACAGAAGAAGAGAAGAAAAATAGACCCAAAGTAACAAAAGAACTCCTAGTACGCATCGGCGAGTACCTAGCGCCATATTGGAAACAGCTGCTGATTGTTTTGCTAGCAATTGGGCTCTCATCCGTACTGCACTTATTGCCTGCCATTCTCACAGGTCGTATAATCGATGAGGGACTAATCAATCGAGATATGACGGCACTGGTCCGCTTGATCCTTTTATCCTTTGGCGTGCTTCTGGCAGGGAATTTAATTGGCGTATTAGAAAGTTACCTCAACACTTGGGTTTCACAACATATTACCTTTGATATGCGAAACCGGATGTTCAAACACTTACAGGCGATGCCTCATCAGTTTTTCACCACTGTGGACCAGGGAGATATCATCACTCGCATGACCTCCGATATATCTGGTGTCCAGCAGATTTTTACGGGAACGCTGACGGGTATCCTCTCCAATGGTATTACTCTAATCGTCGCCTTAGTCGCGATGCTACAAAAAAACTGGCTCCTCGCTGTGGTTGGAATGTTAATTATTCCGCTGTTTATTTGGCCAACTAAGCGTGTAGGTAAAACGCGTTGGAGTATCACACAAGAATCCCAAGAACGTCAAGACCAGATCAACGGGATACTTGGAGAGACTTTGTCTGTAAGCGGTCAGCAGCTGGTAAAACTCTACAACAAGGAAGAGCAAGAGTACGAGCGCTATGTAACAGCTAATCGAAAAATGACCGAACTCAATATTAAGGAGCGAATGGCAGGTCGTTGGTTTCGTGTGGCCCTCACTTCGTTTTCAAGCTTGGGTCCGATGTTAATCTATCTGATAGGTGGTATCTTGATGATGAGCTATGATGCGACACTTACAGTGGGTGATATTACCGTATTGGTTGCACTTTTGGGCAAGATGTATATGCCGATCAATACTCTGTTGAGCATACAGGTAGACTGGATTCGTTCCATGGCTCTGTTTACAAGAATCTTCGAGTATTATGACATGCCTGTGGAGATCGAAAACTCAGAAAATGCAAAAACGCTCCATGATGTACAAGGCGATATACAGTTTGTCGACGTAAAATTTCGCTATGAGGCGGACCGTCAGATTCTTAAAGGCATTGATTTTTCCGTGCAAAGCGGAAAAAGTATTGCAATCGTAGGACCTTCCGGAGCTGGCAAGAGCACATTGATTAACTTGATTCCGCGTCTGTATGACGTAGAGAGAGGATCGGTTAGGTTAGATGGTGTGGATGTGAGAGATTTGGATCTGGGTTTTCTTCGTAGAAATATAGGAATAGTTACCCAGGATACGTATCTGTTTAACGGAACGATTCGTGAGAATTTACTATATGCCAAACCAGTCGCAACAGAAACAGAGCTTATCGACGCTTGTAAGAAGGCAAACATCTACGATTTTATAGCAAAACAGGAGAACGGGTTTGATACCATGGTGGGAAATCGTGGGCTTAAACTGTCTGGTGGCGAAAAACAGCGCTTGTCCATCGCCCGTGTTCTTTTGAAAGACCCGGCGGTCCTCATCTTTGATGAAGCGACGTCTAGCCTCGATTCTATCTCTGAGAACTTGATCCAACAAGCCATCGAACCGTTGATTAAAACACGTACGAGTATCCTAATTGCCCATCGCCTTTCAACGATCCTCTCAGCAGATGAAATTCTAGTCGTGGAAGACGGTGCAATCACCGAACGGGGAACCCATGAAACACTCGTCGCACTTGGTGGAACTTATACTCATTTGTACGAGACCCAGTATAGCACAGCGGCGTAGAATGTTAATAAGTAAATAAGAAAATATATTTTTAATGCTATAATTGAATAAAAAGTAAGGAGTGATTAAATCTTGAATAAGGAAGAAACTATACAATTTTTATACGACAAAAAGATAAAATTTGAAATTACCGAACATAAAGCTGTATACAATATGGAAGAAGTATCAAGAATTTCACTACCTTATCCAGAAGCTAATGCTAAAAATTTATTTGTTCGAGATAATAAGAAACGTAATTATTATCTAATTACTATTAAAGGGGAGAAAAAAGTAAATCTTAAAGAGTTTAAGATAAGGAATAATACTAGATCTTTATCCTTTGCCACTGAAGAGGAATTACTTTCTATTTTAAAACTTGAAAAAGGTGCTGTAACGCCTTTGGGATTATTAAATGATCAGGAAATAAAAGTAGAGTTTTATTTGGATGATAGTTTTCTTAATTATCCCCAGCTCATTGGAGTTCACCCAAACGATAATACAGCTACAATATGGCTTAATACTAGGGACTTGTTGTCTATTATTGAAGAACATGGAAATCTTATTCACGTAGTTCCAATGTAAGATAAAAATATAAATAAAAAGAATCCCGACTAATCTGGAATCACTTTACATTTTCTAAATTAGTTGGGATTTTATTATCTACCTAAGTCAATTAAGTTTTGAGTATAAATCTTGAATAAAATATATATTCTCTATTCAAATAAATAACTAGTCATGGAAAGGGAACCCATTGTGCAACTATTATTGTAGACAGATATTTTATCTTCATCATCACTAGCTCCTAATATATAAAGGATTGGATTAAAATGATCTGGAATAGGCACTGCTAATTTAGCTGATTCACCAAGATTTATGTAGTTAAATGCCAAGGATTTATCCTTGGCATTTAATTCTTACATTTTCTCTGGTGCTTTTATTCCTAAGATTCCTAATCCATTTTTTATTACTGTTTTAGTTGCGTAGCAGAGCATTAGTCTTGCTTGTTTTAAATCTTCGTCATCTACTAGTATTGGTGTGGATGCGTAGTATTTATTAAACATTTGGGCTAGGTTTACTATATGTCTAGTGATAAAGAATGGTTGGAATTTTTCTCCTGCGTCTTTTATAACGTCTTCAAAATTGTAAATTGCTTTAAGGATTTCAAATTCTTCGTCTGAAGTTAATAGTTTTTCATCGATAGCTTTTCCTTTGTCGAATTCTCCTTTGGAAAGTAATGAGTTGATTCTAGCATGGGTGTATTGGACGTATGGTCCGGTTTCTCCTTCAAAGCTAAGAAGTTTATCCCAGTCGAATACATAGTCTTTGTTTCTATCGTTGAATAGTTCTTGGAAAACTACTGCTCCGATTCCAATATCAGCAGCTAAGTTTTCTTTGTCTTCTATATCTCTATCTTTTATAATTTCTTTGGTCTTTTCGATTGCTGTTAGCAAAACATCTTCAAGATAGATTACATTTCCACGTCTTGTGGACATAGTTCCTTCTGGTAGACTTACCATTCCAAAAGGTATATGAACACAATCTTTTGCCCAATCTTTTCCCATTAGTTCAAGTACTTTAAATAATTGCTTAAAGTGAAGGTTTTGTTGGGAGCCTACTACATAAATATTTTTGTAGAAATTATATGTGTTCCATCTGTATTGGGCAGCTGCCAAATCTCTAGTGGCGTATAATGTGGAGCCGTCTGATTTTCTAACTAGCATTGGTGGCATATTGTATTCTTCTAAATCTACAATTTGTGCATTTTTAGATTCAACCATTAGATTCTTATCTTCAATTTCGTCTATTATGGTATCCATTTTATCAGAGTAAAACGCCTCTCCAGTGAAAGAGTCAAATTCTATCCCCAACATTTTATAAACTCTATCAAATTCAACTAATGACACTTCTCTGAAGAAAGTCCAAAGTTCCACTGCTTCTGGATCTTGATTTTCTAATTTTTTAAACCATTCTCTAGATTCTTCGTTTAAGGACTCGTCATTTTCTGCTTCTTGATTTATTCTTACGTATAATTTCAAAAGCTCTGGGATTGGATTTGCTTTTACTGCTTCTGCATCTCCCCATTTTTTGTAAGCTGTTATGAGCATGCCGAATTGGGTTCCATAGTCTCCAAGATGGTTTATAGCTATGGTATTAAATCCTAAAAAATCGTAGGTGTTTCTAATTGCATTTCCAATTACTGTGGACCTTAGATGTCCTATATGGAATGCTTTTGCAATATTTGGACTTGAAAACTCTACTATGGCATTTCCTCCTTGACCAAAATCTGATTTGCCGAAGTCAGATTCTTTTTCTAAAACTTCATCAATAACCAATTTTGCCATAAGATTTTTATCAATAAAAAAGTTTAGGTATGGACCTTTTGCTTCAATTTTTCCAAAATATTCGCTTTTAATTTTTCCAGCCAATTCTTCTGCTATCATATTAGGTGCTTTTCTTAAAACTTTTGCAAAGGAAAAGGTAGGAAATGCATAATCTCCCATGTCTGGAGATGGCGGAACTTCTATTAAGGACTCTAGTGTTTCACCTTCTACCTCATTAAATTCTTCTGTTATCAATTTTATGATTTCATCTTTAAAATTTATCAATTCAATTCTCCTCTATATTGTTATGTAATACTTTAGTGTGGAAAAATTTATTTATTTTAAAATTTATCCAATGTAGTGTCAATGTTTGACAAGCTAAAAGTATATCTGTTAAAGTGCATAAAATGCCACGATTACTTATTTGTGATTATAACATATTAAGATGCATTTTACGAAAAATAATTATCGGAAGGAAATAATAAATAATATTTAAATAATTAAGATTTGATTACAATCTAATATAATTGTAAAATCTGTGAAAAGTTTATGATATAATATATACTATTCAAATCAAGGAGGAAAGAAATGAATAAAAGATTATCACTGATTATGGCACTTGTTCTTGCAATGTCATTATTACTTACAGCATGTGGTCCAAATACAATTTCGTATATGGAAAAAACTGCTGAAACTGAAAAATGGGAAGCAACAGAAGGAAAAATTACTGCAAAAATAGTTATGGAAATAACTGAACCAGTATCAACACCAGAAGGTGGACTTGGAGAAGAAAAAGGCGAAACTATGAAGATTGAAATTCCTATGGATATGGATCTTTATATGGTTGGTCAAGAAAAAGGTAAAATTGATATCAAATATGATTTTACAGGAGTGAAAGCTCTTGCTCCAACTGAAGAAGAAGCTAAAGTATTCCCAGACAATATCGAATTTACAGTTTATGTAGATGGAAATAAAGCTATTATGCCTAAGGAAATCTTTACTATGGGCATCCCTGGAGCTACTGTTCCAAAAGTTATTGATGGTCCAGAAAAATATCTAGCTCTTGATATGTCAGAGTTTGGAATTGGAGAAGAGGGCGTAGAAGATACTGCTGAAGAATTCGTAAAAGTAATTGAAAAAATTTACGAAGGCTACAAATCTGATTTCGACATGGAAAAAGATGGGGATAAATTCTCCTATGAATTAACTATCGAAGACGGAGCAAAAGAAATTAAATCCCTTGTTAAATTTACAAAAGAAAATGCTGAAGCTATATTCAAAGCTTTAGATGCTTTCGTAGTAACAATTGACAAAGAAAATGCAGAAACAAATAAAGCAATGCTTGGTGAAGCTAAAACTGCTTTAATGGAAATTAAAGACGAAGATGTAGAAGAACTTACTGCTGAAATGACTAAAGCGTTAAAGGGGTCTAAAATATCAGAAGTTACTGAATTCAAAGAAGATGCTGTTGACCAACAATTAAACTTCGTTTTGAAAATTGAAGACTTAATGAGTATGGATATGAATATGACTGCTACAACAAAAAAAGCTGCAGTAAAAGCTATTGAAATTCCAACTGATGTGAAAGTAATTAAATATTCTGAATATATGATGGGTATCATGTCTGAAGCTATGGCAATTGAAGGAGTAAAACCTGTTTTAGTTAATTACAATGCTGAAATGATCGAATTCGATACTCAACCTATTATAGAAGATGGAAGAACTTTGGTTCCTTTCAGAGCATTCTTAGAAAAACTAGGAGCTACTGTGGAATGGGACGAAGAAAACCAAGTTGTTACAGCAAAACACGATGATAAAGAAATAAAACTTACTATTGGATCTAAAATAGCTCTAGTAGACGGAGTAGAAGTAGAATTAGATAAAGAAGCTAAATTAGTAGATTCTAGAACTCTAGTACCACTAAGATTTATCTCTGAAAACTTTGGATTCGAAGTTGAATTTATCGACAATGAATATGGATTTATAGTTAACGTTATGACTCCAGAATTTGCTGAAGAAATAAAAGCAATGGGCGAAGACGTAGAATAAACAAGTTATAAACTAAAAAAGAGACCAGTAGGTCTCTTTTTTTATATTTCAAATGTCATGCCTGTACTAATATAGTGAATTTTATCCTCTAAAACTTCTTTGAGAATTTCAAAAGCTTTATCTCCCGTACAGTGGCAAGTATAAAATTCTGTACCGTGTTTTTTCAGTTCTTTTCCTAATTCTATAATAAATTCTTCATCTTCATATATCATAGTTCCAGGATTGTATAAATGAAAACCAGATATACAAGCGTCAATTTTTTCGCCTATTATATTTTCAGCGGCTTTTACAATATTCAAAATACCTTTATGGGCACATCCTGAAATAAGGGCGTTTTTCCCATTTTCTCTAATGATTAAATATTGTTCATGGGAGAAGTCGTCTTTTATATAATCATCTTCAGTTTTCTTATATAAAGTGTCGTTGGATTTTGGAAAAAACAATTTGGTATCTACTTTTGAAAACAAAATAAAGTTCTCATCTATTTCAAAATATTCAGGCACTAACTCTACCTGGGGATGGTTTTCCAATTCTGGGTTTAAACCTACAGATCTATACTCTGATTGGTTTTCAGAGGAATACTCCTTAAAAGCATCTTCTCTAGCGTAGATAGGTGCATCTTCGTTAATGTTTAAAAATCTGCTAAGGGCTCCTCCGTGGTCTCCGTGTCCATGGGAGATAATAGCAAAATCCACCTCAGATAAATCTAATCCCAATTTTTCAGCGTTATTAATAAAATAGTCGTTATCTCCAAAGTCTGAAAGAATCTTTTTTCCATTTGCTTCCACGTAAAAGGATAATCCGTGTTTATGTTCAAATTCTTCTGATACGGCTGTATTTTCCATTAAGACAGTAAATTTCATTTAATCACCTTCCATAATAGATAAATACCCAAGGAAAATAAAATTAGACTGCTTCGTTATAAAAAGTTATTAAAGTTTTTTCATCAATATCTTTTGATTTGACATCTAGAACTATTTCCCCGTCTTTGAGCATAATTATTCTATCTGAAAATTCTATTGCGTGTTTTAAATTATGAGATATCATCAAAGTAGTAATCTTTTCTCTAGCTATTAAATCTTCAGTTTTTTCCATTATTAATTTGGACGTTTTTGGGTCAAGGGCCGCAGTATGTTCGTCCAGTAATAATAATTTTGGACTTTTTACAGTAGCCATGAGGAGTGCCAGTGATTGTTTTTGACCTCCAGATAGATATTTAACTTGAGTATTTAATTTTTCTTCAAGGCCAAGGCCTAATTCTTTTAGCTTTTTAATTATTAAATCCTTATTTGTATTTTTTAATAAGTTCCTTAGTTTAAAATTTTCTCCCTTTTTTAAAGCAATGGACATGTTTTCTAGAATATTTAAACTAGAAGCCACTCCCATGGCAGGGTCTTGGGATACTTTGCCAATGTATTTTGCGCGTTCTTCTTCTGCAAGAGAATTTAAATCCAGTCCGTTTATTGAAAGCTTTCCACTATCAGCTTCTAAGGAGCCGCTTATTAAATTAAATAAAGTGGATTTTCCACAGCCATTAGGTCCAATTATGGTAGTGCACACATTTTCTTCTATTTCTATATTTAAATCCTGAAATATTTTATGTTCTTCTGGAGTTCCAGGATAAAAGGTCTTATTTAAATTTTGAATTCGCAGCATTATTTATCTCCTCTTGTAAAAATTTTACCTATTTGGACGTTGTTGTATCCAATAAAAGCTATTACTATAACAGCAGTTACTAATTTCAAATCCGTTGGGTTTAGACCAATGTAGATGGCTATTCCTGATATCAATCGGTAAATAATCGCTCCAATAATAGCCCTAGTGGTGAAATTAAGTTTTTTTGAATCTTTAAATATTGTATCTCCTATTATAATAGAAGCCATGGCAGTAACTATCATAGCTACTCCCATTTGGGCATCTGCAAAACCTTGGTGTTGGGCCATAAGTGCGCCGCTAACTGAAATCAAACCATTGGATAACATAAGTCCTAATAATATATAGCTATCTGGATTTTTGCCTAAGGATTTTACCAAAGTTTTGTTATCTCCAGTAGCTCTTAAGATATAACCTTTTTCTGTATTTAGAAATGCGTCTATAACTAGTTTTATCAATAGTAAAATTCCTAGTATAACTAAAACCCTTGGAACAGAAGCAAGCATTTTGAACACTGAGTTATGTTGAAACAAGGGGACGTTGTTCATTCCTGTAATTCTAATATTTATGGAATAAAGCATGGTCATAGTTAAAATACCTGACAATAAAGGCTCTATTTTAAATTTTTTATATAGAAAATATGTTACTGATCCAGCAATAGTTCCTGCAAAAAAACTTACGATTATTCCAATTATGGGATTGAGATTAGCAAGGGCTAATCTTGCAAAGACAAATGCCCCTAGGGGAAAAGTGCCTTCCACTGATAAATCATAAAAGTCTAAAATTTTGTAAGTTATAACTACGCCTATGGCTAGTAATGAAAATATAAGTCCAATCTCTACAGATGATTCTAATACTGGGAAAAATCCTTTTAACATTTCTACTCCTATTCTATTCTCCGGGAGAGTTTATCCCTCCCGGAATGAAAATAATTTATTCTACTATTTCTGCATTTGCAAAAATTTCATTATTCAAATCTATTCCTAAAGCATCGGCCATTCTTTTGTTTACTAATTTTTTGCTGTTTTTGTAATACTCAACTGGAATATCCTTGGGTTCTTCGCCATTGATTATTCTAGTAGCGATATCTGCTGCTTGAACTCCTTGTTCTTCGTAGCTAACACCTTCACTCATTAAAAGTCCATTTTTTACTTGGCCTTCTTCTGAAGATAGAGAAGGTATATTATTTTTTATTAAATTCTCTGCCACGATTGGAGCAGCGCTAGCTATCATATTATCTGTTAAGGCAAAGTAGGCATCTATCTTGGGTGCTAAAGCTGATATACCTTGGGGTATGTCGTTTATATTATTAATTCCAATTACTTCTAGAGAAAGTCCCTTTTCTTCAAGTATTTTTTCCAATTCATCTACTTGTACTTGGGAGTTTTGCTCTGAAGTGTTATAAAGTGTGCCAAATGTTTTAATTTCTGGATAGAGAGTTAAAAATTCGTCTACTTGGTCACTTGCATTTACATAATCTGAAACTCCTGTGATATTTCCTCCTGGGGCTTCTACGGAATCTACCAAACCTGCTCCTACGGGATCAGTTACTGCTGAGAAGATAATGGGTTTATCAGTAATAGCATTTTTTGCTCCTTGAGCAACTGGTGTTGCAATTGCGTATATTAAATCTATTTCGTCATTATTATATTTTTGCGCTAGGGTAGGAATAAGGGAGATATCTCCATTTGCAGAAGTCTCGTCTAATTCATAATTAATTCCTCTTGCGTCTAATTCTTTTACAAATCCGTTTCTAGCAGCATCTAAGGATGGGTGCTCTACGAATTTTATAATTCCAATCTTTACGCTTTCTGTATTTTCTGCAACTGTTTCAGCCGTCTCAGGTTTTTCTTCCTGACTGGTATTGGAATTGCAACCTGCTAATAATACTAAACCTAACAATAATACTAAAATCTTTTTCATTTCTTTCCTCCGAAAATATTTTTCGCTAGAAATTTTAATCTTGAAAATAAAAAAACCTCCGTCTCCATAATAGGACGAAGGATATTCGCGGTACCACCTATTTTTATAATCAAAGATTACCTCAATCAGAGTCTAGCAACTCATCATCTGTGGTAACGGAGATTTCCGGAAATAGTCTACTTAGTTTCAACCATTCTGCTCAAGAGGGAATAAAATATTTCACTTTATGTCGGCTTACACCTTTCCCGACTCTCTGGAATAAAGATTCACATTTTTCTTTCTTTCAAAGCATTTATAATATAAATCATATTCTAACTGGATAAATTACATTTGTCAACAATTATTTTGAAAAATTTTACTAATAGTGTAATTTTATTTTAAAAAATTTAGATAAGAGAGGGGGTTGATTATGTATTAAGCTTTTAGATAAATAAAATATATTAGTCATTTGAATAAATTATTTTTTTATTTAACAACTTTATGTAAACTTTAAACTTTCTATGTAATATAATGGAATGAGAACTGAGGAAGATAATGGATAAAATTTATATATACAAACAAGATAAATATGATTTAAAAGAAATAAAAAGAATAGTAGAAAAAATTTTTCAAAAGAGTGGATTTACAGAGGAGTTGATTCCTGGTAAGACTGCATTTTTGAAAGTGAATTTATTGAGAGCTTCCCACCCAGATAAGGCTGTTACAACCCACCCTATATTTGTAAGGGGAGTTGCTGAAGTTTTATTAAAGTACGGTTTAAGAGTAATAGTTGGCGATAGTCCTGCAGGACCATTTACTATATTTTCTTTAAAAAATATTTACAAAGAGTGTGGATTAATTAAGGAATTAGAAGATATTGATGTAGAATTTAATTACAATACGGAAGTCGTTAATGTTAGATGTGACAATTCTTTAAAACTTAAAGAATTTGAAACCTTTAAGGCTTTATTAGATGCGGATTTAATAATCAATCTTCCAAAACTAAAAACTCATACGATGATGCGATACACAGGTGCTGTAAAAAATATGTTTGGAGCAATAGTAGGACTTACCAAGGCAAATTATCATATGAGATTACAACGTGCAGACAATTTCGCCCATCATCTTGTAGATTTAGTTGAGTGTATAAAACCTGATTTTAATTTAATGGATGGAATAGTCGGGATGGAAGGCGATGGACCGTCTAGCGGGGATCCAATTAATTCGGGAATTATTTTGGGAGGAAAGAATCCTCACGCAATGGATAAAGTTGCAATAGATTTTATGGGATATGAAGAAGAGGAGATATACACAGTAAAATATGCTAGGGATCGTGGGTTATTTGATGAAATTGATTTAATTGGAAATAGGGTAATTCCTATGAATTTCAAAGAACCAAAGGGAACTCAAGTTACGTTTTTACCTCCCAATCTTCCTAAATTTATAGAAGAAATTTTACTAGATGCATTAAAAGCTAATATTGTTTTTGATAGAAAAAAATGTATTAGTTGCGGCGACTGCAAAAGAAGTTGTCCTGCTGATGTAATACATTATGATAAAGAAAAACTTCCCTATTACGATAAAAAGGGTTGTATAAGTTGTTTTTGTTGCCACGAGGTTTGTCCCGTGGAAGCAATAGATGTAAAGAATCCCATATTTGCAAAAATCCTTAGGGGCTGAGAAGTAATTGCAATTATTTTGAAATTCATTTAATATAACATAAGTATTTTTAACTAAATAATAAAAAAGGTAGGAAGAAAATTTGAAATTGACAACGAAAGATTTAACCCAAATATCCATGTTCGCAGCATTAACAGCCATAGGTGCTTATGTAAGTGTTCCCATAGGACACGTTCCCATAACACTTCAGTCCATGTTTGTATTAATGTCTGGAGTAATTTTGGGTTCCAAAAGAGGTGCGATTTCTCAAATTGTTTATATGGTTGTGGGTTTAATTGGACTTCCAGTTTTTGCAGGTGGTCGGGGAGGAATAGCTACAATAATGACTCCCAGTTTTGGATTTATTTTTGGTTTTGTTGCCATGGCTTATATATCGGGGTATTTATATGAAAGAGGAGTAAATGTCTGGATAAGTTCTTTTGTAGCGACGATTGTATTGTATTTAGTTGGGCTACCATATATGGCATTTATTTTAAATAGTGTAATGGGAAATTCCTTTGATTTTTTAAAAATCTTAAACTTAGGACTAATTCCATTTATTCCAGGAGATAGTCTAAAAGTATTGGCAACAGCATTTAGCTTAAATGCATTAAGAAAAAGGATTGATTTGCCGATTTAATCAGTACATTTATAGAAAAATTATTACAGGAGGAACTTTATGAAAATAGTTGTAATTGGAAGCTTAAATGTAGATACTACTTATTCACTTCCACATATTCCTAAAGAAGGAGAGACTATTTTAGCGACCAATAAGACAGTACAAAGGGGCGGCAAAGGACAAAATCAAGCTATACAAATGGCTAGATTAGGTGCTGAAGTCTCTATGATTGGAGCAGTAGGTTCTGACGGAGACGGAAAAGAATTGATAGATGGATTGAAGTTAGAAAATATCGATACAACAGGCATGATTATAAAGGAAGGACCATCTGGAACTGCTTCTATTTATGTAAATAGTGAAGGGCAAAATAATATAGTAGTATATCCAGGGGCGAATTTTCAGCTGACAAAAGAAGATATAGATTCCAAATTGGATATATTAAAAAATGCTGATATTTGTGTTATGCAAAATGAAATACCTCTAGATGTAATATATCACGTACTAGAACTTTGTAGAAAATTGGATGTGGCTATGGTACACAATCCAGCTCCAGCTGTAAAAGAATTTGAAAAGAAATATCTAGGATTAATTGATTACTTTGTACCTAACGAGACGGAAATGGAATTAATTTTAAATAGGGAATTGGATTCAGATGTGGAAAGTATGGCTAGGGAAGTTTTACAATTGGGATGTAAGAATATTATAATCACCCTAGGTTCCAAAGGTTCCCTATTGGTAAATGATGAAAAAGTATATTCCCAAGAAGCTCTCCGAGTTAAAGCAGTAGACACAACAGCAGCAGGAGACTCTTATATTGGAGGATTTGTCGCAGGATTGGCTAGAGGATTTGATTTAGAAAGGGCTATGGAGTATGGGACTATATCCAGTGCTTTAACTGTCACAAAACCTGGGGCAGTAGATGCTCTTCCTTATAGAAAAGATGTGGACGAAATGGAAAAGAGATTAAAGAATAAGGGAAATAGCGAAAATTTTTGGTGAGATATAAATGATAGTAGACAAAAGAGATTTTTTGAAACGAGTTATTCTCGTTATAATAGGGCAAATAATTTGTGGCATAGGCGTAGGATTTTTTATGTTTCCTGGCTTAGGACCAGACCCGAATAGCGTTTTTATTGAAGGATTTGGTTTAAGATTAGGGATGTCTTACGGACAGGCGTCTTTTATTTTAAATGGAGTTATCGCCTTAGTTATATTTTTTATGGACAAGCGTTTTGTAAATATTGCATCGGTATTTATATTGTTCACAGTTGGATTTGTAGCAGATTTTACTAGGGGAATATTAAATAGTGGAATTGCTTTAGAAGGTGCCAGTTATCCCTTTAGGTTTATTTTTACAATTTTAGGTGGATTGATTTTAGCTATTGGAGTTGCAATATATACTAATCAAGAATTAGGTGCAGGAGCTTTCGACGCCATGGCAGAGTTCGCTACCTTTAAATCCAAGATAGAGTATTCCAAGGTCAAACGAGTTCTTGATTTTGTCATGTTGGGAATTGGGTTTTTATTGGGCGGAACCGTAGGATTGGGTACAGTTTATTTAGCCCTTAGTACGGGTCCAATTATTAGCTTTATTAGAAAGAAATTTTTATAGTTTATTTTTTAAGAGGCAAGGTGTGATATTGTAAATTTAGCTGTTTAGTATTAAATAAGAGGATATATAAAGGAGTAAATATGGAGAAGAATACTTCTAAACTTATGACGAAAAGAGAAATGATTGACTATATTACAAATAACTTTGATTTTTTTGAAAATTCAGAATCTTTAATATGCGAAGAAATAGGCGATGGAAATATAAATTATGTGTTTCGAATTAGAGATACAAAAACTAATAAATCTCTAGTAGTTAAACAATCAGATGTTTTACTAAGAAGTTCAGGACGCCCTTTGGATATTTATAGAAGCAAGATAGAAGCTGAAGTTTTAAAAATAGAAAATAAATTAATTCTTGGATATGTTCCCCAAGTATATTTTTATGATGAAGAGAAAGCTCTAATAATTATGGAGGACATTTCCAATTACAAAAATCTCAGATTAGAGTTATTAAATGGAAATTTCTATAGCCATTTATCCGATTATTTAGGAGAATTTTTAGGAAAAACCCTTATTCCTATGACGGATTTAGTAATAAGTAGAAAAGAGAAAAAAGAAAATGCAAAGAAATTTACAAATCCAGAACTATGCGATATTACAGAAGATTTGGTTCTAACAGAGCCATACTTCAATTACAAAAATCGAAATATAATCACTCCTGGATTGGAAGATTATGTGAGGAATAATCTTTATAAAAATGAGCAGCTTCATGGAGAAGTTCTTAAATTAAAAGATAAGTACCAAAATTATTCCCAAACATTATTACATGGAGATTTGCATCTTGGAAGTATATTCGTAAATGATAATGGAATAAAAGTTATTGATCCCGAGTTTGCCTTTTATGGACCAGCAGGCTATGACATTGGAAATGTATGGGGCAATTTATTTTTCCCCCTTGGGTATTATACAGTTGTAAATAATAATAAGGAATATATATCCCAATTGAAATCCCTAATTGTGGATACTATTGATAAAACTATTTCAGCATTGGATCAATCCTTTGACGAAAATGTAGAAAATGATTTTTTGAAAAATAAAAAATTTAAAACTTACTATTTAAAAGAAATAATTTCAGATAGTTTTGGATATGGAGGAACTGAAATAATACGTAGAGTAGTAGGGGATGCAAAAGTAGCAGAAGTTACATCGGTAAAAGAATTGTCCCAAAGGCAGAGTTTGGATAAATTGTTAATAGAAATTGGTACGAAGCTTATTATAAATAGAGATAAGTATAGCCAAGGTAAAGATGTAATAGAGGAATTTGAAAGAATTATAGAAAAAATTTAGACATCAAAAAAGAGGCACGTCCGCCTCTTTTTTGATCATTAATTTTAGGGAGAAAATTAATTGTTTGTCTGTATTATAGACTGAAATGAAATCGCTTACATTTCGGGAACGATTTCCTTATCGTTCGTATATATATTACCTAAAAAAGTATCTTATGTCAAGGGAATTTAACAAAAATAAAAATCCTGTGTAAGCCTGTATTTATCAGGATAGTTTGAGGATAATTAAAAACGATCAAAAAATAAATTTATAATTAATAGAATAAATTCTAATTTATGTAAACGATTTCATAAAATGTTACAAATTGTCATGGAATATATAAAATTTATATTAAATTTTAACATGGTTACTATTTATCTACATTTTCGGGTATAATTAGTATTAGCTAACATGTATAATTTAATCGTCATGTAAAGGAAGGAAAGTAATGTCGAAAATTGATATAGAATTAGAAGAGGAATTAAAAAAAGAAAAGCTGCGTAAAGATTTGGAAGATCTAAGACGTATGGAAAGAGAAGAAGAAATTAAGGAGTCCTTAGAAATAATAGGGAATTCTTTGCTTTCTGGTTTGGCATCCATTACTAGCGTCTCTGCATCTGCAATAGAAACAGCAGTAGAAAAAACCAAAGAAGCCAATAAGGTATCGAGAATTAATGAAGCTGAAAAAATAAGAAAAAGGCTTGAGCTTAGACAAAGACAAAAGGACTTACAAGCAATTCAGCAAATAAAAAAAATTAGAAAGAAAAAGAAAAATAAAACAAAAGCACAAGTAGGAGCAGTGGTATTTTTAACATCTTTTTTTATCTTGGGATTAGGAATTTTCCCCAGTGTTGCTTTAACAATTATATCCAATTTAGTTATGGATAAAGTTATAGAGTCGGGATTTAAACTTCCTGACTTCTTAAGTAAGAAAAAAAATCAGCCTGAACTTACTGGCAAACAACAAGTAAAACATGAAGATCATGAAGAAATAGATGAATTTGTTCAAATTATTACTAATGCCAACAATCAATTGGATAAAATTTATGACGTAGTGGAAAATGCTAAAGATGAAGAAATAAAAGAACAGGCCACTAAGCTTTATGAAAGAGGAATTCAAATACTTGATTATCTTAAAAAGCATCCAGAAAAGATGGCGAAATCCAGCAGATTTTTATCTTATTACTTAGAGACTGCAGCGAAGATTTGTGAGAAATATTTGGACTTTTCTAAGAATAAAGTACAGAGTGAAGATATAGAAGATGTATTGGATAGCACTAAGAGAGCTATGATTTTATTAGAAAAAGCTTTCGATAACGAATTTTTAAAACTTATGGAAGATGATATTATAGATATAGAGACAGACGTAAAGGTACTGGAAAACTCTATGAAATGGGATAATTACATGGATTAAGGAGGAAATAATGGATTACAAAGACATTAGCTTAAAAGATTTAGCAAAAAGTAGCGCTCAACAAGAAGAGGTGCAATTAGATGTCCAAAAGGAAACTGAAATTATTGAGGAGAAGGTTCAAGAACTTTCGCCAGAAGATAGAAAACGTGTAGATGATATAAAAAAAGAAATAAATCTTACGGACTCATCTATCGCTGTGGAGTTTGGAGTAGGTGCACAAAAACACTTGTCAGAATTTTCAGCAACTATACTTTCAAATGTGAGAAATAAAGACTCTGGAGAAATTGGAGAACTTCTAACAGACCTTATGGGAGAAATTAAGAGCCTAGATGTTGACGAACTAGGAGAGAAAAAAGGTTTCCTTCAAAATCTTCCATTTTTTAAAGAAACTCAAAAGAAAGTAGATAATATGATGGTGAGATACGACACCGTAGAGAGCTCGATTAATAAAATCGAAAGTCGTCTAGAACAATCCAGAACTGGTTTGGTAAAAGATATTGTTGTATTTGACCAATTATATGAAAAGAATTTGGACTATTTTAAAGAAATTCAATATCATATCGTGGCAGGTGAAGAAGTTTTAAGAGAAACTAGAGATGAAGTTATACCAAGACTTCGCCAAGAAGCTATAGATTCTGGTGAACAAATGGATGCTCAACTAGTTAAAGACTTCGAAGATAGTTTAAATCGTTTTGAAAAAAAGGTTCACGATCTTAAACTTTCTAAAACCATGGCTATTCAGGTAGCTCCCCAAATTAGACTTATTCAAAATAATGATAAATTACTTGTAGATAAAATTCAAACTGCAATTTTAAATACAGTGCCTTTATGGAAATCACAAATGGTAATTGCTTTAGGTTTACAAAATCAACAAGCAGCATTACAAATGCAAAGGGAAGTTTCAGATACTACAAATGAATTACTTCGTAAAAATTCTGAAATGCTAAAACAAAATACCACTGGAGTACTAGAAGAATCTGAAAGAGGAATTATAGACTTAGAAACCTTGCAACAAGTTAATAAGGATTTAATTGAAACTATAGAACAAGGAATTATTATTCAAAGGGAAGGAAGACAAAAGCGAATCTTGGCAGAACAAGAGTTATTAAAACTAGAAGAAAATCTAAAACAAACCCTATTGAGAACTATGGATGACGATAGAAAAATTCCTTTAGAAAGAAATTAGGATAAGTGTTAAAAATAAAAAACGTAGAAATTTATAGTAGAAAAAACCAAATGGCTATCATCGCATTTTTATTGGTGATAGCCATTGGCATAATGACCAAATTTTCAGATGGCGGAATTTTAGGAGAAGAAAAAATTTATAATATTTTAGGTGGAAATAATAGAAATATTATTTTATTAAATATTGCAAAGTTCTTTGCTTTTATTGGATCTCCTAAATTTTTAATTCCAATAATTCCTGTAGTTTTTTTATTTTCCCTATATATTAATAAAAGGATATTTAGTTTAGGACTTTTGCTTTCAACAGCTGGTTCTTATCTTATGAATCAGTTAATAAAAACGATTTTTCAAAGACCAAGACCTACGGACTTTATGTTAATGAGTGAATCATCTTTTTCTTATCCCAGTGGACACACTATGACTAATACTTGTTTATATTTATTTTTAGCATATTATTTTAGTAAAAATAAAGATGAAAATACAAGAAAGCTATATTATTTTATTGCAATAGTATTTTCTGGAATGATGGGAATGAGCAGAGTATATTTAGGAGTTCACTATATTAGTGATGTGGTAGGGGGATTCTTGGTTGCTTATTTCTTTTATCACTTCTCTACGGAGTTTTTAAAGAAGTCTAAGTTGACTCAATAAATATAAATGCTTTAATATTTTGTGCATCTGATATATAATTGTAGTAATTTAAATAACGGAGGTTTTTAATGGAAGATTACGGAGGTTCTGGTAGTATTTGGCCGCAGATAGTGTTGATAATTGTTTTGACAGGATTTAACGCTATATTTGCGGCGACAGAAATGGCAGTTGTCTCATTAAACAGAAATAAAATTAGTTCAATGGCAGAAGAAGGAGATAAAAAAGCGAAAACTTTGGTCACTCTATTAGATGATCAAACTAGATTTTTATCTACGATACAAGTGGGTATTACTTTTGCTGGGATGCTTTCTGCATCATCTGCAGCTACATCTATGGCTAGCGGACTTGGAAAATTTCTATCTAGTATAGGAATTCCTTCGGGAGAAGCAGTAGCAGTTCCACTTATCACACTTATTATTGCTTATATCTCTTTGGTTTTTGGTGAGCTAGTTCCAAAACGTATTGCTTTGCAAAACTCAGAGGGAGTGGCCACTGCACTAGCTGGATTTATCAGCTTTTTATCGAAGTTAGTAAAGCCATTTTCTGCACTTTTATCCATTTCTACTAAGATAGTTTTAAAAGTGTTGGGAATGTATTCTGAAGATATTGAAGAAAAAATTTCAGAAGAAGAACTGAAATCCTATATTACGGTAAGTCAAGAACAAGGTGTTATTGACGCCCAAGGGAAAGATATGATGATTAATATCTTCGAATTTGATGATAGTGCTGCATACGAAATAATGACTCCTAGAACTGAAATTTTTATGGTGGAATATGAAGATTTTGGATTAGAAACTATAAACGAAATCTTATCCAAAGGACATTCTAGAATTCCTGTATATGGAGAAAATAAAGATGATGTAGTGGGAATTGTCTACGTAAAAGATCTTTTTATAGAACTTAAAAAGAATAAATATGAATTTATTAATATAGATGATGTAATAAAAGAAGCTTATTTTGTTCCAGAATCTAAAAAAATTGGACAGCTTTTATTCGAACTTAGAAATAATAAAAACTATATGGCTTTATTGGTAGACGAGTACGGTGGAATATCTGGACTTGTAACTATAGAAGATATTGTAGAAGAGGTAGTGGGAGAAATAGAAGACGAATATGATGCTGACCGTGGTAAAATTACAAAATTAGGAAAAAATAAATATAAAATAGACGGCTCAGTCGAGCTAAAAACAATAAATGATCAATTATATACTGAACTAGATAGTGATATTAATGAGACCATAGGAGGATTTGCAGTGGAGAAATTAGGATTTTTCCCTGAAGAATTTTCCGAAGATCCGTTAATAGTAGTTGATGAAGATTATATAATAGAAGTATTAAAAGTAGGAGATAAGAGAATATCAGAAATCTTATTAACTATTCGAGAAGAATCAAAAAATAGGAACCCTCATGACGATAATTAGGAACGAGGGTTCCTATTTTTTCAGAAAACTTTAACAATATAATAATTTCCTATGTTATAATGATGGGTAGGATGAAAACGAGAATACTTAAAATAGAAAAAAATAATATAGAAAATTTAAAAGAAGCTAGTCATTTAATCCGAAAGGGAGAATTAGTAGCATTTCCGACAGAAACAGTGTATGGATTAGGTGCCGATGGTTTAAACAAAAAAGCGGTAGAAAAAATATTTATCGCCAAAGGTAGACCCCAGGATAATCCCTTAATTTTACATATTTCTCATTTGGATATGCTAAAACCCTTAGTAATGGATATACCCAAAGAGGCAAAATTATTGATGGAGAAATTTTGGCCAGGACCTCTTACGATTATTTTCAAAAAAAGTAGTTTTGTTCCTGATATTATAAGTGGTGGGCTAGAGACGGTAGCTATTAGAATGCCTAAAAATGAAATAGCATTGGAGTTAATTCATTTAAGCAATACACCTATAGCTGCACCATCTGCTAATATTTCAGGTAGACCCAGTCCCACAGATGCAAAGACTTGTTATGAGGATTTGTGTGGAAAAATTGAATTAATAATAGACGGTGGAGATACCATTGTAGGATTAGAATCCACTGTTATAGACATGACGGGAGATGTTCCTACTATTTTAAGGCCAGGAGCTATAACGCTAGAGATGATTAGTAAGCTTTTGCCTAATGCTGAAGTGGATAAATCCATAATAACAGAAGGTGAAATTCCTAAATCCCCTGGACAAAAATACAAACACTATGCTCCTAAGGCTGATGCTTTTTTATTAATAGGAAATAAGGATGAAAAATTAAAAAAGTTAGATAAATTCATTTCTGAAAATGAGGGCAAAAAAATTGGCATTATGGCGACGACGGAACTTTTAGAAAAAATAAATTACGAAAATATCGCAGTAAAAAATCTTGGAAGCATTTCAAACTTGGAAAATTTTGGAAGTTTAATTTTTCGAGATTTAAGAGATTTAGATAAATTAAATGTAGACGTAATAATTTGTGAGGGTGTAGAAGAAACGGGTCTAGGAATGGCAATTATGAATAGACTAAAAAAATCCACCTCAAATAGATATATATAAGGAGAAAAAATGAAGATTTCAATTGGATCTGACCATGCAGGATTTGAATTAAAGGAACATTTAAAAAAATATTTACAAGAATGTGGACATGAAGTAATCGATGAAGGTACTCATAGTTTAGATTCTGTAGATTACCCAGATTATGGAAAAGCAGTAGGAAAAAGAGTTGCTAATGAAGAGGCAAAATACGGTGTTGTAGTTTGCGGCTCGGGAATTGGAATTTCCATAGCAGCCAATAAGGTAAAAGGCATTCGTTGTGCTAGAGTAGACGAACCTCTATCAGCTCAATTATCTAGACTTCACAATGACGCTAATGTAATAGCATTGGGAGCACGCCTTACTGGAGTGACAATGGCGGAAAAAATCGTAGATGAGTTTTTAAAAACAGAATTTGAGGGCGGTAGACACTCAAATCGAGTTTGCAAATTAGATTAAATATTCAAAGGAGAGTAATAAGATGTCAAATGTAATAGTATTCGATCATCCATTAATCCAACACAAATTGACTGTGCTGAGAAAAACAGAAACAGGTTCAAAAGAATTCAGAGAATTGATAACTGAGATTTCCATGCTAATGTGTTATGAAGTTACAAGAGATATAGAACTAGAAGACGAAGAAATCGAAACTGCAATGGGAGTAAAGATGACTGCAAAGAAGATTTCAGGGAAAAAACTAGGAATTATTCCTATACTTCGTGCAGGATTAGGTATGGTAGATGGATTTTTAAATTTGATTCCAACTGCAAGAGTAGGTCACATCGGACTTTATAGAGATCCGGAAACTTTGGTACCTGTGGAATATTACAATAAACTACCTAGAGACGTAAGTGAAAGAACTCTTTATTTACTAGATCCCATGTTGGCTACAGGAGGCAGCTTGGTAGCTTCCATAGACATCTTAAAACGAGAAGGTTGTAAAAATATTAAATGCGTAAATATCATAGCAGCGCCAGAAGGAATTGATGTGGTTCAAAAAGCTCACCCTGATGTAGATATTTATGTTGCAGCAGTAGACGATAAGCTAGATGAAAATGCATATATAATACCTGGTTTAGGAGATGCAGGAGATAGACTTTTCGGAACAAAATAATAAATTTAAGTAATAAATATAAAAAGATTAAAGTTAGGTAATAATGTTAAGTTATTTGAAAATAGGTGTCTTTGCAGCAGCGGTGAGTTTTCTAATCACACCGATTGTTAAGATTATATCCCATAAAGTTGGAGCTATAGACGTTCCAAAAGACGACAGAAGAATGCACACAAAACCCACACCAAGACTTGGAGGATTGGCAATTTATTTTTCCATACTCCTATCTATGGTGGTATTTATGTGGCCATTATCAAAAGAGCTTCAAGCTATTCTTTTAGGTGGAAGTGTTATAGTAGTCAGCGGATATTTAGACGACACAAAAGGACTTACTCCTTCTATGAAGGTTTTATTTCAACTAATTGCAGCATTGATTGCTGTATATGGTGGAATTCATGTAGATACTCTTTCAAATTTTTTGGGAGAAAAGGGCAGTGTAATTAATTTAGGATTTATATCTTATCCCATAACCATACTTTGGATAGTGGGAGTAACTAACGCTATTAATTTAATAGATGGTCTAGATGGACTAGCAGATGGAATTTCAGCAATAGCAGCTATTTCCTTGGCGATAATTTCATATATGTTAGGGAATGTAGAAATAGGAATGGTCTGTCTTATTATTGCAGGTGCTTGTATAGGATTTTTGCCATATAATTTTAATCCAGCTTCCATATTTATGGGAGATACAGGAGCGCTTCTTTTAGGATACTTATTTGCAGTAATAACTATTGAAGGAGTGTTGAAAACTGCAGCTACTGTAGCAGTGGTAGTGCCGGTTATTATTCTTGCAGTGCCTATATCAGATACTTTATTTGCAATAGTAAGACGTACATTAAGTGGCCAAAGTTTTGCTACAGCTGATAAAGGACATCTTCATCATAGAATTTTGGAAATGGGATTTTCTACTAAACAAACAGTACTAATATTATACAGCCTAGCTATAATCCTAGGAATTTTAGCTATATTAGTAAGTCTAATTGGTGGACTTTTGGGTAATCTTTTAGCTTTGGGAATTATTATAATAATCACCATGGGCGCAAGGAGAATCGGTATGTTTGAACCCGCCCATACAAATCATGAGGAGGAATAATGAAAGTACTTTGTATTTTTGGAACGAGACCAGAAGGAATAAAAATGGCTCCAGTAGTAAAGGAGCTAAAAAAAAGAGATAATATAGAAACAGTAGTTTGTGTTACAGGGCAACACAGAGAAATGCTAGATCAAGTATTAGAAGTTTTTGAAATACAGCCTGATTATGATTTGGATATATTTAAACCTGGACAAAGCCTTACAGATATTACAATAAATTCCATAGGAGGAATCGAAAAAGTATTAGAAGAGGAAAAACCTGATGTTTTATTAGTCCAAGGAGATACTACTACGGTTTTTTCTGGAGCATTAGCAGCATTTTATCAAAAAATTAAAATTGGCCATGTGGAAGCAGGACTTAGAACTGGAAACATCTATTCTCCTTATCCAGAAGAAGCTAATAGAATGATGGTAGGAGTTTTAGCAAATTATCATTTTTGTCCCACTACAAGCAATCGAGAAAATCTATTAAAAGAAGGATATGACGACAAAAATATTTACATAACGGGAAATACAGTTATAGATGCGCTCCAATATACTGTCCAAGAAGATTATAAATTCAATGAAAAAATTTTAAATGAACTAGATTATAAAAATGAAAAGATAATACTTCTAACATCCCATAGAAGGGAAAATCTAGGAGAACCAATGGAACATATTTTTTCAGCAATCAGAGATGAACTAAAAAATCGTCCAGACACTAGAGTGGTGTTCCCCATTCATTTAAATCCAAAGGTGAGAGAAATAGCTCATAAAGCCTTTGAAAATTTCGATAAAATTCACTTTATAGAGCCATTAGACTATCTTCCTTTTACCAATTTGATGAGCAGAGTTTATTTGGTTATGACTGATTCAGGAGGAGTTCAAGAAGAAGCGCCTTCTTTGGGAAAACCCATTTTAGTTTTGAGAAATGAAACTGAAAGAATGGAAGGAATAGATGCTAATACAGCAAGATTAGTAGGTACTGATTACCAAGTAATTCGCGAAAATTTAAAAGAACTTTTAGACGATAAAGAAGTTTATGAATCCATGGCAAAAGCTAATAATCCTTACGGAGATGGAACAGCAGCTAAGCAAATTGTAGATATTTTGGAAAACTTAAAAATAAATTAAGACCTATTGTAGGTCTTTCAGAGCGATGACAAACACTTTATTAAGGTCGGAATATCATTCTTTTTTGAGCGTATATGGCCCGCCGGCCCGAGGGTACTCGAAAAAGAATGATATGGAGACCTTTGTCAACAGTCTTAAGACCTCTTTGTAGGTCTTTTTTGATTCCTAGATATATTAAATAAATATTACAATCTCTATTCTACTGTAATTACCCCTTCTTAAAGATGACATAATTATTACAATTAGTTCATAATCAAGACAAAGTAAAAAAACTATTGTATAATGAAACTGGTGAGGAATTTGAATGAGTTAATTATGAAATTAAAGTCCAATATAAAAGTAGATTTGTTGGGCGTAATTAAAGCAGATTCAATGGAAGAAATTTGCAAAGATTTGATTATTAGTAAAGAAAAAAATTTCTCTACAGAATTTGAAAGTGATAAAATAAATTTTAGAACTGAACCAAATATGCATTTAAAAAATGCTAAAAGCATATTTGTAATAGGCATGTCCTATTTCTGGGACGAAATTGAAGAGGGAAAATATAAAATATCTAATCACGCCCAAGGCAAAGATTATCACAAAGTACTTGGGGAGAAACTAGAAGATTTAAAAATAGAATTAAGCAAAATTTATAAGTTTCAATCATATTCCCAAGTGGATTCAGGAGAGCTTTTTGAAAAAGAATTGGGCAGAAGAGCAGGATTTGGGTATATAGGAAAGAACACTCTTTTAATCAACAAAGAGTTTGGATCTTATATTTTCTTGGGTATTTTAGTAACAGATATTGAACTGAACGAATATTCTCGGGAATCTGAAGGTACTTGTGGTGAATGTAATATATGTAAAAACGCCTGTCCATCTGGTTCAATTATTGGAGATTATACATTAAATGCTAGTATCTGCCATTCATATTTGAGCCAATGGAAAGTAGAAATTCCCGAAAGTAAAATAATAAATTATGCCTATGGTTGTGACATATGCCAAAAAGTTTGTCCCAAAAACAAAGGAATTAAAAAGAATATAAATGAAGATTTTCGACCAAGGATTAAAAACTTTGACGATGAAAATATAAAGAACATGAGTAATAAGGAGTTCAAAAGGAAATACTATGAACACTCATTTTCTTGGGTAGGAAAGAAAGTAATTGCTAGAAATATTGAACTAATTGAAGAACGAGGATAAAAATGTACGTTGGAATTTTAGAAGTTCAAATTAAATTAGATGAAGCATTTACATTAAAAGACAAACGACAAGTAATAAAATCCGTTTTTGAGAGAGTAAAAAAAAGACACAATTTCTCCACAGGAGAAGTAAGGGATTTAAGCTTAATCAATCTATCTAGTTGGGGATTTGTCTGCGTTTCAAATTCCTATAGTCATACAGAAGAAAGGCTCAATAAATTAGAAGAATTTTTGCAAATGGATTTTAGATTTGAAATAATAGAAGTGAGACGTGAAATTATCAATGATATTAACTAAAGAAGAAACAAAGACGGTTTTAGACATTTTGAAAAAAACATATCCAGATGCCAAAGCAGAGCTAGATCATACCAATGCCTTTGAGATGTTGATAGCTACCATATTATCAGCTCAATGTACTGATGTTAGGGTAAATATTATTACCAAAGAGTTATTCAAGGTGGCAAAAGGTCCAGAAGATATTTTGGAGTTAGGGGCAGATAAGTTAGCGGATTATATTAGATCTTGTGGTTTTTACAATACTAAGACAAAATCCATAATGGAAACATGTCAGATTTTAGTAAATGATTATAACTCTGAAGTTCCAGGAAGAAGAGATGATTTAATGAAACTTCCTGGCGTAGGAAGAAAGACAGCGAATGTAGTACTAAGTGTGTGTTTTGGAGAAGACGCCATAGCGGTGGATACCCATGTATTTAGAGTGACTAATAGAATAGGCATTGTAGACGAAAATAATGTAGAAGATACAGAAAAATCTTTGATGAAGCAAATTGATAAAAACATGTGGACAAAAGCCCATCACATTTTCATATTTCACGGAAGACGCACATGTAGTGCTAGATCTCCAAAATGTGAAATATGCACGATTAGAGACCATTGTATGTATTATGAAAAATTGACAGATAATTGAGGTGACGAATGAAAAAAATACTTTTTGGACTTCTTGCATTTTTTGTAACCCTAGGGTTAATAGCTGGAGGAGTTTACGCAACTTACGACAGCACAGTTAATAAAGATACCATCTATAACGGAATATCTATAAATGGAGTAGACGTATCTAATTTAAATGAAGAAGAAGCTTTGGAAAAAGTAATTGCAGAAGACCAAAACAGGCATAAAACTTTGCATCTTGCATATAAAGAGCACGAATTTGATTATCCTTATGTGAATTTAGGATATAACCCAGATTACAAAAGTGCAGTAAAAGAAGCATATGAATATGGAAGAGAAGGAACTCCAGGAGAAAGATTTGCCCAAGTTCAAAATCTTAAATCGGAGCCTTTGAAAATCGTAACATCCCAAGGTTTTAGTCCGGATATTGCCCAAGAAGTGGTTAATCATATATCCAATATAATAAATATAGCGCCGGTAGATGCACAATTTTCCTTGATAGATGGAGAAGTAGTTACTACAAAAGAACAACCGGGAATTTCTTTAGATGGCGAAAAAACAAAAGAACTTATTTTAAATGCAATTAATTCAGATGCGCCAATAGAACTTCCAGTAATTTCTACAGAACCTACTATATCTGAAACTTATTTTAATGCGATGAAAGGTGATATAGGAGTATTTTCTACAAATTATTCTTCCAGTGTGCAAAATCGTAAGGAAAATATTAAACTAGCAGCTGGAATTTTAAATGGAACTTTGATAATGCCAGGACAACAAATTTCTTTTAACGACATTATCGGAGAAATCAGCCTAGGAACTGGATTTTTACCAGCCACTGTCATTATAGACGGTGAATACGATACAGGAACAGGTGGGGGAATTTGTCAAGTTTCCACGACTTTATATAATGCAGCGGTAAGAGCAGATTTACAAGTTGACGAAAGAAGAAATCACTCTAGACCGGTAAATTATGTCCCAATGGGACTAGATGCAGCGGTGGCAAGTGGATTACTTGATTTAAAATTGACGAATCCTTTTGACTTTCCAGTTTATATAGTCGCCAAAGCCGATAATGACAATATAGAATTTAAAATAATTGGGGACACAGACGTGAAGAACTATGATATAGAGCTAGTATCTGAAAGAACCCAAACTATAGGCAGCCAAACTAAAAATCAATATTCGAGTACCTTGAACCAAGGAATTACTCAAGTTTCCCAAAGTGGAAATACAGGATACAGATATGCAAGTTACAAAATTAAAAAAATAAATGGAGAACAAGTGGGAACTGAACCATATTTAGCAAGTTATTATCCAGCTAGAGACACCATTGTAACCATAGGAACAAAGGCAGCGCCAGCACAAACAGCAAATACCAGTGGAGATAATTCTACAGCAGAAGGCGGGAATTAAGAAATGAAGAAAATCTTAGTCATAGATGGTCAAGGTGGTAGACTAGGAAGGGAATTAGTAGAAAATCTATTAAAATTAAAAGAAGAATTTGAATTAGTCGCAATAGGCACTAATGTTTTGGCAACTCAAGCCATGATAAAAGCAGGTTGTAATATGTGTGCCACAGGAGAAAATCCAGTAGTTTTTAATTCTAAAACTGCAGACTTAATAATAGGACCCATAGGAATAGTAATAGCAAACTCCCTTCTTGGAGAAATTACTCCTAAAATGGCAAGGGCTGTAGGAGAAAGTCCGGGAAAGAAAATTCTAATACCCATTAATAAATGCGATAACTTCGTAATAGCAGCCCAAACTCATAACTTTAAAGATTTAGTAGATATGGCGATAGAAAAAGTAAAACAAGAACTGGCTTAGAAATAGGCCAGTTTTTTCCTTTAAATAAATGTTATTTGGGTAATAATCAAATGTTAAGAAAAAATTTGAAAGGAATGAGAAAAATAAAAAGTTATAATTGGGATTTAAGCAAAATATACAAAACAAACGAAGAACTTGAAAATGACGTGAAGTCAGTAAGAGAAGCCAACAAAAAATTACAAAGTCTTGGAGAAGATATTAAGGGGCATTTTAAAGAATATGTAGAACTTATGACAGAAACGAGAAGAAAAATTTTTAAAATCTACACATATTCCCACAGGAAACATGACGAAGACACAAGACAAACCTACGGCCAAAAAATAAGCATGACTGCAGAAGATTTGGGAAACGAATACGAAACCATAACATCCAACTTCTCACCTACGCTATTAGAAATGTCAAAAGAAGAATTAGACGAGAAAATAAAAGACAATGACCTGGAAAAATATAGAAAATATCTAGATAAAATTTTTAGATATAAAGACCATACACTTAGTGCAAAAGAAGAAAAAATATTGGGAAGTGTTTCATTTTTACAAGGAGCGCCATCAGATGCGTATAATCTATTGATGAATTCAGATATGGAATTTCCATTTATCGAATCAGCAGGAGAAAAATTAACCCATGCTAATTACGTAAGTCTTATAAAAAATCCAGATGTAAATGTCAGGAAAGAAGCCTTTGAAAAATATTATAAGACTATGAAAACAGTAGATAATACCATAGCTTCTATGCAATTCAATAACGTAAAAGGACTTACCACAGAAGCGCGTTTACGTAATTTTAATTCAGCAAGAGAGATGGAACTGTTTAAAGATGACGTAGAAGAAATAGTATATGACAATATGATAGAAGCAGTGAGAGAAAATCTACCTCATCTTCATAGATATTACCAGATAAAGAAAAAATTTTTAAATTTAGACGAACAGCACATGTACGATGTTTATCTACCCTTGGCAACAGAAAAAGAAAAAAAGATAAATTATGAAGAAGGAAAGGAAATCGTCCTAAAAGGCTTAGCGCCACTAGGAGAAGAATATCTAGGAATTTTGAAAGAAGCTTTTGAAAATAGCTGGATAGACGTATATCCACAGACAGGAAAGAGATCAGGAGCTTATTCAGCTGGATCCTTCGATACAGAACCATATATTTTGATGAATTACACAGATAATTTAGATTCAGTATTTACACTAGCACATGAATTAGGACACTCAGTTCACTCCTATTATTCCAGAAAAAATAATGACTTTATTTATTCAGGATATACTATCTTCGTTGCAGAAGTAGCATCCACGACTAACGAGCTAATATTATTAGATTATCTTATGAAGAATGCAAGTAGTGATGAAGAAAAGATTTATCTAATAGACTTCTATATCGATAGCTTTAAGAGCACGGTTTTTAGACAAACTATGTTTGCAGAATTTGAAAAGCTAACCCACGAAGCAGTGGAAAATAACCAAGTACTAACACTAGAAGACTTTAACGAAATTTTCTACAAACTAAACCAAGACTATTTTGGAGAAGCAGTAATATCAGACGAAGATATCCAACTAGAATGGGCAAGAATCCCACATTTTTATAATAATTTCTACGTCTATAAATATGCCACAGGATTTTCCACAGCAGTAAAACTAGCTAAAAATATACTAGAAGGAGACCAAGAAGCCCTAGAAAAATATATCAATTTCCTAAAAGACGGAGGAAACAACTTCCCCCTAGATCAACTAAAAGCAGCAGGAGCAGATATATCGAAAAAAGAAACCATAAACGAAGCCATGGAAGTATT
>JAAYEN010000151.1 GCA_012728775.1 Tissierellia bacterium | reverse complement strand
GCTTTATTTTATCAGATAACTATAATAATCAAAAAGATAAAATTTCTACAATAAAAGGCAATGAATTTAAAAATATTTCTTGTAATGTGTGTGGTGGCAAATGTTGAAAATAAATTCAAATAATATAGAGATAAAGATTTGTTCTTCTGTTTTTCAAGTGATGAGAAAGTATATCCAGCTAGGGACTGGATCCTTAGAAGCAGGCGGTATTTTAATAGGCAAAGAAAATATATCAGATGATAATATTATTATTAGATATATTACTGAGCCTTATGCAAGCGATAAACGTAGATATAATAGATTTATTAGAAAAGATAAAAAACACATTGATATATTTAATGAGGTCTTTAATTCAAGCAATGAAATATATTGTTATATTGGGGAATGGCATACCCATAATGAAGATTTGCCTGATTACTCCAGATTAGACTTGAAAAACTGGAGGAAAATAATGAAAGAATCACCAGGAAATATAGAGCATTTTCATATTATAGTTGGTTGTAAAGCAATAAGAATTTGGAGATTTGGGAAATTATTAAAGAATCCTGATTTAATTAAAACAATATATTGGAAGGACGTGATGGATTTTGATAAAAAAGTTTATCGGTAAAATAATAGATAATGGAAGGGCAATATTTCAAATAATATTGCTTGTAATCTGTTTTTTATTTCCTAAACACGTAAATTTATCTGAGATAATAAGAACGTTATTTGGAGGTCAAAGTCCCGATTTTTCTACTGCTAAATACTATTATCTTATGCAATCTGGAAACTGGACAATGGGAATATTATTAGCAATAATTGTCTTGTTTAAATTTATTCGTAAAAGCAATGAGGATAAAATTTTATTTAACGGAAACATTTATCACGATTATCCATATATTTGGTTTTGGTTTTGCTCTAAAATTCTTGGATATAATAGTTGTAACTTAATATTAGTTCCAATTGCAATGCAATACAAACTTGTAATACGAGGAACATTTGAAAAATATCCAATTCCTGAGGAAAGTTTCCCAGAAAAGGATATGAATGTCGTAGTTAAATATGATAATAAGGATGCAGAAAATGCTAATGAGATTAATTTAATTTTAGAAGATACTTACCCCATAACCAAAAATCAAATTCCTGAACTTAAGAAACCCTTACGAACTATAATAATAAAGCATGATAGAAAAGATGATGTTTCTAGAATTTATAATATTAAATTTGTGAAAGAAATCTGTAAAGAAGCTAGAGCATTACCTGAAAAAGCCATTGTTAATATATACTCTACAACTAACCCAAGACATAATTATGAAATAGCCAAACAGGCTTTTTCCCTTGCCAATAGAGGTAATATAAAAGAGTTATATATATATCAACAAGAAAAAGGAAACGCACGTAAGTTTTCTGAAAGGAAGAAAATTTATAGATTTTTTGAAGAATAATATTTACTTTTTTCTGGTATTTCCTTAAAGTAGCCTAATAACCCAAAGAAACCTGTTAATCCAAACCACTTGGGATCTTTTGTATATAACGCTAGGGGTATACTCAAGAATCCCAATAGGCCTAAATAAGCAAGTTTATTTACTGCATATAACCTTTTTATCATAAATAACTCTCCTTTCGTTTCTGCATGTATTATATTATATTAGTACAATTCTAGATAAATGACATAATTAACCTATAATTTGTCTACAAATTCCTTGGCTTCTCTAAGCCCTATTCCTGTTTCATCTCTGAATAATAACTAGGCTTAAAATCGAACTCATCGTTCGACCTCTTTCCCCAAATAATTATCATAGTTTTTCTTATACTGATATAGCCTATCCTGCTCTTGGCGGGATTGATTGAGTTTCTCAATGAGAGACTCTTTTTTTGTATGAAGTTTTTCAAGATCTTCATATATTTTTTTGGTAGTAGGTAGAACGCTAGAGTCTTGAAAACTTTCAGCAATTGCCTTTTTATAAAGCATAAGTTGAGGACTATATTCATTAATAAAAACCTTGTCTTCAGGGTGTGCTTTAGCATATTTATGAATTTCTTTATACTGCTCTATAGTATAACGGTTTTCCATAATCTTCTTTTTAGCTTCTATAAGTCTCTCTATTTCTTTATTTTCTGTAAGAAGATTTTGAATTTCAGTAGCTTTTTCACGTATAGCCTTTTCTAGTTGTTCTCGTGTTTTAAAACCTTCATTTCTAACCTGGTTAATAGTATCTGCCATAGTAGACAGATTATGCTTTGTTGCCCAATATTTGTACCCAGGAGAGCTTTTAACCTTATCATTGGCACTTATATAAATGACATTATCTAAAGGCTTAAAAGGAGCTTTAGGACGCTTGTCCTTCATATCAACTTCTTCTAAGATACGTTCTTTTAATCTTTCCTCAGTATAATCTTCCCCTATCCTCATTGCCCTTGTAAAACGCTGTTGTCCATCTATTTTTTTGAAAGCAATATGTTTTCCATGATTGATTTCATATCCATATTGCTCCATAAGCTGGAGGAACTTTTCCCAATCTTTAGCTTTCTTAATTGCTCTATCTATATCAAATTGAAGCCTAGCCTTCCATGAGGTACCTTTCTTTCTCTCCTGATATTCCTTATAAGATTTACCTTTAGTTTTATATTTTTCCTTGTATTTCTCATAGTATTCATCTATAACTATTAGATTGTTTTCCTTGCATAGCTTGTCGCTTTGGTATCTTATCCTATGGTAACTTCGCTTGTTGGATTGATAGCATTTTCCTGTTTTCCAATTAACATTATTAAAAATAATATGGTTGTGAATATGGTTACGGTCTACATGGGTAGCTAGAACATATTCATATTCACCATTTAAAACTTCTTTGGCTAGGGCAAGCCCTATCTCATGTGCTTTCTCAGGGCTTACCTCTCCAGGAACGAAACTTTGTATTAGGTGTCTAGCTAAAACTGTTCCTCTAGTATCATTAGTTTCCCTAGTATTCATGAACTGTAAGTGGGCAGTTGCGGGGGAGCAGCCATCTGAACTTATCAATATCTGCTCATCGGTTTTATCATCGCTAGTAATATAATCAATAGCAAGATTGAGGGTGGATTTGATAGGGTGGATCTTTGTAATGGCCATATCAATCAGACCTATTCATATATTTCCTTGTTAGGATATTTTGAATTTTTATTATCTCTCTTGATATATCATCATTTTCTTTTTTTAAATCCTCAATATCTTCCCTATAGATTATCCCTGTACTATTTACCCTCTTTGCAATCTGATTAAGATTATTAGAGTTCTTTCCTATAAGAGTTTGTAGCCTTCTAAAAACATTCATATCAATAACAAATATGGGGGCTTCAAGAACACTTTTCCTTATAAAATGTCCCATTGATTTTGACTTGCTCATCTTAAGTTTCTTGTTAAAAAGTTCCTTTTCCTCATCAGTAACCATCACATGAATATCATTTTTTCTAAGCCTATTTGCCATATAAATTCTCCTTTCTTTTTTTATTTGTAACAGGGTATTAGGGGAACCCTAAATCATTCCGATAGGAACAAGTAGAAAATTGGATAAAAAAGAAGCGAGCCTAAAGGGGGCCGCTTCATCAATTTTCTCGTAAGTGTGTCTACACTTACTGTGCTTGCTATTAAGGTTTTTTAAAAGCAGGCATTAAGCCAAGTATTTAATTTATATATCCATATTACCGCACTATGGGGATAATGTCAGCGTGAAAAGGTTAAATTTTCTAGGAAATTTAGCTATATTTTTAAGTCTATTATTAATTGAATTGTAAAGAAGAAAGAAAAATACTATAATATATTAACAATGTTGTCTATACAGTTATTAATATGAGGAGTGAACAACATGAATGATGTTAATGAATTACTAGTTGAGGCTATTAAAGAAACAAAAAAACTGGAGAAAGGTGAAATTTTTTTACTTAAAGATCTTTTTAAGGGATATCTTTGGAATAGAATTCCCAGGAGCGATAGGATTTTACTTGGAACATTATTTCTCAACCAAATCAACAAAATGGATGGTAAAGAGGTAAAGATAATAGAAAAACATCTTCTAATCAACAAAGATATATGAAAATTTAACAGATTTATAGCAAAAGAATTTGCCAGATTCTAAAGTACAATTGAGTAAAGTTTTTCACTATACATATAAAGTTGCAGTGTTTTAAGTAGATATACTTATCAGTTAAAGATATAAGGTTCATAGGTGTACTAAAAGAAAACTGGTTAAAAATTTATAACCTTAGTATGAGATAGAAAATTTTATAAAAGTGATAAAAAGATGATAGGTTTTACAAATGTTTTAAAGAAGATGATGGTAGAATAAAAAACGTAGAACTTAAACGTGATATGTCCTTGAATTTGATATAATAAGTGTATCAGACAAGGAGAGATTACTATGGGAACTAAAAAACAGTACAGCGCAGAGTTTAAACAAGATGCAGTTAATTATTATTATTCATCTGGCAAATCAATCAAAGAAGCAGCAGAGGATCTAAAAATTAGCACCACAGGTCTTAATAATTGGATTCAAAATGCCAAGAAGAATGATGGTGTAGTAAATCATAGAGGTTCTGGCAATTATTCATCAGATGCAGAAAAAGAAATTGCAAGACTAAAAAAAGAACTAAGAGATAAGGAAGATGCACTTGAAATACTAAAAAAGGCCATAGGCATACTGAACAAAGATTAACTGAAGCAATCTACAAAGAAGTAGAAGAATCATCTAAGAAGCGCCAGATTTCAGTTAACAGTGTGCTTAAAGTGCTAGGCGTTTCATCTTCTGGATACTATGATTACTTGAAAAGGCAAGATTCAAATCAGAAAATTAGAAAACAGCAGATTAAACAAGAAATTATAGAGATTTACAATGAATCCAAACAAATATATGGAGCACCCAAAATTACATCTATACTGCGAAGCAGAGGTTACGTTATCGCAGAGAAAACTGTTGGAAACTACATGCGTGAGCTAGGAATTAAGGCAATCTGGGTAAGTCCATACAAAAGGACGACAATTGATCCAGATTTTGATAATAAACTTAAAAATATTCTAGATAGAAATTTTTCACCTAACGCACCTAACACCGTTTGGGTAACAGACATTACCTATGTATGGACAGTAAGCGGGTTCGTTTACTTAACAACAGTAATGGATCTATTCTCACGAAGAGTTATAGGCTGGCACCTCTCAGATACCCTTTGTGTGGAAGGAGTACTAAGAGCCATTAACAAAGCGAAATCATCTAGGAAATTAGATACTCCGATAATTATTCACAGTGACAGAGGTGTGCAATATGTATCAAAAGCGTATATTGATGCAACACCAGCAGGCAAATTTATTCGAAGCTATTCAAAAAAGGGAACCCCTTGGGACAATGCTGTAATTGAGTCTTTTCATGCTCTAATAAAAAGAGAATGGCTCAACAGATTCGTCATAAGGCATATTAGTCATGCCCATGAACTTATTTTTGAATATGTCGAAGCATTTTACAATACAAAGAGAATTCACAGTTATTGCGAGATGTCTTCACCATATGATTTCGAGGATAAATATGTTGGTTAGACGATTCAAGAATATATCAAGTTTTTATTATCCGTTTTCTTGACAGAAGACCAAGAACATAAAATTGCTTGGGATGTCTTTAAGAAGATATGGCAAGAAAAGGAGGAATATAAGGATGGTGATGGCGATGTCCAATGAAGTAATTTTATTAAATAAAATTTTAGATGCAAGTGCTAACACGATTTGGGATGAGTTGAAAAAAATACGGGAATCTTCTGACTTAGAAAAAAAGATTATTAGGCGTAGATGGATATGGGAATTGATTCAAAATGCATCTGATTGTACACCTAAAGGTGGAAAAATAGATATTAAAATTGAATACAATAATAAAAAGATTGAGTTTAGCCATAATGGAGTCCCATTTTCTTATGAAAATCTACTTGACTTAATCACTCAAATATCCTCTAAACAAAGTTCTGAAGATAAAAAAATAGGTAAATTTGGAACTGGTTTTATGTCAACTCATTTATTATCAGAAATTGTGCAAATTGAAAGTTCTTTTATAGCGCACTGTGGTAAATATAAAAAACTAAGATTTACTATTGATAGATCCGGAGTAGAATACAAAGACATTAGGAAGAAAACAGAACTTATGCTACAACAATTAAAATTCATAAGCACAAATTCGGATGAATTAAAAGAAAAATATGAGGAAACAAAATTCATCTATTTAATAGATGACCATGTAGTGGAGGCTGTAGAAGAAGGAATAAGTGATTTAGAGGAAACTATTCCATATATATTGTCTTTCAATAATCATATAAATTCAATTTCATATAATGGAAAATACTACGAAAAGGAAAAGGAAATTACTTCAAGTAAAAATAGTAAGATAAAATTTATTTGCATAAGTGCACATGACAGTAAAAAAAAATTGTTAGTATTAAATGAAAATGGTATTATTATCGGATGCCCTATAGAGCGTTATGATGATAGGATATCTTTTTTAGAAATTCCAGATACTCTTCCAAAAATCTTTTGTAACTTTCCTTTAGTAGGTACGGAAGGTTTTAGTTTCCCAATAATAATCAATTCAAATTTATTTGAGGTAGAAAGAGATAGAAATGCAATAAGAGAGAATAATGAAGAAAATAAAATATTAATAAAAACTGCTGTCTCTTTATACAAAGAATTAATAAGTTATTGTTCATTAAATATGATGACAAAAGATATATTTAATATTTGTATTCTAAATTTACCAATTACGACTTCTAGCATTCAAAATAATTGTTATAATACAATCAAAGAATGCGTTGAATATAGTAAGATTGTAAAAGGGTTTAATTGTGAGAGGGAAGAAGAGATATTAACGTATAGGAGTAGTCCTGACTCCATACAAATAGGAATTCCAAAGACAAAAAACAAAGAACTCCTTGACTCATTTTGGGAAGTATTATTTTATTATAAAAACATATTAATACCAAGTAAAGATACTTACTTAGGTTGGTCTAAAGTTTTTGGAGGGAATCTTAACTTTTCTTGGATAAATGATATGTTTGAAAAACAAAATG
>JAAYEN010000012.1 GCA_012728775.1 Tissierellia bacterium | reverse complement strand
TATATGGGAAGATCACCAATAGTTTGGATTCCATTTTTATGCAAATAATCTTTCAACTTATTCCATTGCTCAAAAAATATATACTGAATAAAAATATAATAACTTATTTCATCCCTATGCTTTTCCTCGAATTCTATTAAAGCAGATTCGTCACGTAATTTAAATTTATCTTCCCATTCCAACCAACTCAATCCTTCTTGATGGTCTTTTATGGCCATAAACATTGCGTAATCCTTCAGCCAATAATTATTTTTAGAAATAAACCCTTGGAAATCCAAATCTTTTAAGTCAAATCTAGAAAATGCTAATTTAAATATTTCTTTTCTTTCCCTGTGGAGTTTTTCATAATTTACTTTTGATAGATTTACATCATCTACATATTTATCCAATTCACCTTCGAAAATCAAACCTATTTGAATTAAGTCGTCTAAATCAATGAGATAAGGATTTCCAGCATAACTACTCAAAGATTGGTAAGGAGAATCTCCATAGCCAGTAGGCCCTACTGGAAGAATTTGCCAGTATTTTTGTCCAGCAGCTTTTAAAAAATTAGCAAACTCTCTAGCCTCTTGACCCATATTCCCAACTCCATACTTACCTGGCAATGATGTAATGTGCATTAAAACCCCAGCACCTCTTTTTTTTCTAAGTTCTTTATAATCAAAGTGTCCTTCTAAGAATTTATTCATTTAACTCTCCTTTACCTAAACTTTCACAATTTAACAGCTAACAATGTAGCTTATTATATATAATGTCATACAAATGGCATAAATTAATGTTATAATAATTATATTATAAAACAAATGGAGGTAGAAATGTATTTCTTTTTAAATGATTATAACGATATATGTGTTCCCGAAATTTTAGACGCTCTTCGAGATGCTATCGATGAAAAAAATCCAGGTTATAGCTTTGATAAACATACTGAAAATGCAATTGAATTAATCAAAAATGCTATTCAATATAAAAACGTTGAGATTCACTTTGTTCCTGGAGGTACAGGTGCAAATATATTAGGAGCAACTGCGGGACTTCGCCCTGAGGAATCTATCCTATCAGCTGTAACTGGACATATTGAAGGTCACGAAGCAGGATCCATCGAAGCTACTGGAGTTAAAATCGAGACTATCCCTACAATGGATGGAAAACTAACTGTGGAACTTCTTGAAAAAAAACTTTCTGATTTTGGACCTGAATTTATGACTGTGCCTAGAACGGTTTATATTTCCAACACGACAGAATTAGGAACTCTCTATACTAAAGACGAAATAGAAAGTATTTATAATTTTTGTAAACTAAATGGCCTGTATCTATTTATAGATGGTGCTAGAATGGCAGCAGCATTAGTTTCTGAAAAGGCAAATTTAAAACTGGAAGATTTACCTAGAATATGTGACAGCTTCACTTTAGGTGGAACTAAAAACGGTCTACTTTTAGGTGAAGCTATAGTAATAGTAAATGACGATTTGAAACGTGGATTTATTAATTTGAAAAAGCAAAAAGGTGCAATGCTTGCCAAAGGTTTTGTTACAGGAATAATGTTTGAAACAGTTTTTGAAACGGAAGATGGCTATTTAAAAGGAGCTAGACACGCTCATAACATGGCAGAAGAACTTGCAAAAGGACTTGAAGAAAAAGGTATAAAATTGTATCAAGAGTTTCAATCTAATCAAATTTTTATAGAAAGAACTAAAGATCAAGTTGAAGAATTAAGAAAAATAGCAGTTTTTGAAGTAACTGGAAAGACAGAAAATGGTAATGATGTAGTTCGTTTTGTTACTACTTATAGAACTACAAAAGAAGAAGTCGAAGGACTTATAAGAGATATTAAGTAAGGAGAATGGTTTTGAACGCAAAAAAAATAATCACTATAATTCTTGCATCAGTTTTACTATTAATTCCAACAGTAGCACTTGCAAATACCCAAATTGATGCAAAAATAATTGATGAAGCTAATGCTATCCAAGAAGAAAAAGTGATCTTAATAGATTTTGTCAACCCTCTAACAATTTATTTATCCACAAATAAAAATGGGCGACAACAGATTAATGAAAAATTGACAGAAGGAATTAGAGTTTCTAAAGATAGGACTGCCATAGGAGTTAGAGATTTTGTTAATTTAATAGAAGGCTTAGAAATATTTTGGAATGAAGATTTTAGAATGGTAGTTATTAAATCCCAAGATAATAAGGAAGTAATTCTTCCAGTAGATAAAAGTGTTATTTTTGTTAATGGAATAATGTCCAATATAGATGTTCCTGCTACAATAGACCCCGATATAGGAAGAACTTTTTTACCTATGAGAACATTGGCAAATGCATTAGGATATGAAGTTACCTATGACGAATCTACGCATACAGCCGAGTTAAAAGAGCCAGGATATGTACCATCAATAAAAGACGCAGTTGGAGATGAAGTTCCTACGATGCAATCTCTTATTGACCCAGTTAATGAAAATTTCCTAAAAGAAAACTCTAATAATCAAAATCTAATTGATTCTATTTTGAAGGATAAAAATGAGTCTAAACTAATTACTACACCTAAAACTGTAAACACTGCTACGGGATCAGTAACAAAAAATTATGTAGAAGATATCGAAAGGGAATTGATGCGATTAATTAATGATTATAGGACACAAAATGGTATTAAAGCCTTAGATATTGATTCTAATATAAGGCCTCTTTCAGATATTAGAGTTGCGGAAGTTAGTATGAGTCTAAGTGATAAACATGTTAGACCTGATGGCACTCCTTGGACTACTGTAGGTAATGTAAATGGTGAAAATGCAGCAATGATATCCACTAGAGAAAATAACGCCCAAGCCTTATTCGATGGATGGAGAACTTCCCCAGGACATAACGAAAATATGTTAAGAAGAGAATTTAATTCATTCTATGTATCAGTGGTACTGGAGGACGGAAAATTATACGCAGTAAATTTATTTAAACAATAAAATCGAATACAATCATATCTATATCCTTTTACAGGAATAGATATCCCAATTTAAAATAATAATTGAAAAGCCTTGGTCGAAATGACCAAGGCTTTTCCTATAGAATAGTGTGAGATAGAGGTTTCTATTTAATCCCTAATGGATTT
>JAAYEN010000240.1 GCA_012728775.1 Tissierellia bacterium | reverse complement strand
TTCTATATCTACGAATAGGAAAAAAGAGGTAGAAAAGGAGATTCAACGAGAAAAAAATATTCAAAAAGCAATATTGGAGATAAAAAATAAATACGGAAAGAATGCTATTTTAAAAGGAATGAATTTTGAAACGGAAGCTACCACAATAGACAGGAATAATCAAATCGGAGGTCACAAGGCATGACAAAGGCATACGATGATATTATAAACTTACCACGTCATGTTTCAAAAACAAGACCCCAAATGCCAGTAGGTGATAGAGCGGCTCAATTTTCTCCATTTGCTGCATTAACAGGACATGACATTGCTATAAAAGAAACTTTAAGATTAACCTACCCTAGAATAGAATTAGATGATAATATGAAAGAAATTATAGAATATAAATTACAAAGCATAGAAAATCAGATTGGAGAGTATCTTAAAGTCAAGATAACCTATTTTCAACCAGACGAAAATAAGGAGGGCGGATCATACGTTGCTAATACCGGGATAATTAAAAGTATAGATAAATATAAAAATAATATCCATATGAATGACGAGTCGGTAATTCCAATTAAGGAAATTATCAGAATTGAGTGGTGAAATTTACTTATTGAGAAGAAACGATATATAGAAATAATAATAAAATATTTTTCAAAATGGAAAGAAGAAAAAGATGATATGTGAAAAACTAGATATATGTGGAGGATGCACTTATCCCCATGATAATTATCCAAAATCTTTAGAGGAAAAACAATCTTATATTGAAAATTTGTTCAGTCAACAAGTAGAACCCATAATAGGCATGGACTATCCGTATTACTATCGAAATAAGGTCCATGGAGCCTTTTCTTATGAAAGAAATAATATTTTTATGGGAAAATTTGAAGAAGGAACGCATAATATTTTTGAGATAGAAAATTGCTTAATAGAAGATATTAAGGCACAAAAAATTAATAAATCAGTCAAAGAACTAATAAAATCCTTTAGATGGACAATTTATGACGAAGATACAAAAAAAGGACTAGTTAGGTCTACCTTAGTAAGAGTAGGCAAAAAAACAGAAGAGATACTCCTTACTATTGTTGTATCCAATACTAAAATCCCATCTAAGAATAATTTTGTAAAGGAAATAAGAAAATTATATCCAGAAATCAAAAGTGTAGTTTTCAACATCAACGACCGCAATACAAGTATGATACTAGGTCAAAAAGAAATGGTTTCATTTGGAAGTGGATATATCTTTGATACTCTACTAGGATTATCATTTAGAATAAGTTCCCAAAGCTTTTACCAAGTTAATTCTAAGATGACAGAAATACTATACAAAAAGACACTGGAGTTTGCAGACTTAAAGGGGGACAAAACGGTCTTAGATGCATATTGCGGAATTGGAACTATAAGTCTATATATAGCAGGTTACTGTAAAAAAGTTTATGGAGTAGAATACAACAAAGAAGCTATTAAAGATGCAATATTTAACGCTAAAATAAATAAAATTAAAAATGTTTATTTCACTGCATCAGATACAGGACTTTATATCAATAAGCTAATATCTGATAATATTAAAATAGATGTGGCGATAGTTGATCCAGCTAGATCAGGATTAGACGAAAATGCAAAATTCGGACTATTAAATTTGCAACCAGAAAAAATAGTCTACGTATCATGCAACCCAGAAGCATTAAAAATAGATTTAGAAATATTGAAAGAAAAGTATAAACTGATAAAAATGCAACCAGTAGATATGTTTCCTTGGACAAATCATGTGGAGTGTGTTGTGTTACTACAAAGGGAAATTTCGTAGAAATCCTGAGATTCAAGCTATTTCATGACTATTTTGCTTTTGTGGAAGATGAGCATAATTTTAAGAAAAAAGTGCTGAAAAAGTATTTTAATGTTTCAGTGGTGGTTGACCTAGTTAGTGGAGACACAAGAAAATAA
>JAAYEN010000077.1 GCA_012728775.1 Tissierellia bacterium | reverse complement strand
TGCTGAAACTACACTTCGCAAAGCATCAAAGCGAAATAAAACAAATGCCACTATTAAGAGTACAGTTCCAACTACAATAGGATTTTTTATTTTATTTTTTTCCATACTCATTCCTCCTGGGTTTATTATACATGATAATCTTTTGAATATTTAAGGAAATAACAAGAAGAACTCTATTCATCTTCTTTCGTTTCTTCATTTTCTTTGATAAGTTGATTTCTTCTTTTTCTATATTCGATAATAGGCATATCAGCCTTTACTAAATTTTCTTTCATCTTCAACCCAGTTTTCTTAGGAAGTTGAGTTTCAACTATTCTTTTATCTTGTTTTTCGATTACCATATTTGCATATTTTCCAACCCAAGAAATAAATTTATCCAAGGGTTTAAATCCGGTTATTTTGTTATAAAATCTTATGCAAAGTATGGAATTTTCTTCGTCTATTGGAACAAAATACGCCATTACTTTGATTTTATCACTAATGGTGTTGAGCCAAGAATTCGGATATTTGAAAGTTAAATTAGTAGACTTTATTACACTTTCTTCGTTAGTTTTAGGTTTTTGTCCAGTGTCTACTTCGTTGTTTGCACTTGTTTGTAACGTATATTCATCTAGCCAAACTACTTTTGGACCATTGACTAAAGTTTTATATCCCCTTCCTATGGTATTATGATGAACAAAGGAAAGGTGGGATACGTCTAGTTGATTTTCAATTACTCTAGAATAATGTGTATTCCAGGGATCTTGTAATTCACTAAATACTAAATCCTTATCTTCTAGTACTTCGAAGAAATTTATTTCTTCTGTTGGCTCTTCGTCTCCATTCCAAAGATAAATAATATCGTTTTTCTCTTTAACAAAATAAGATTTTAAATTAAATCTGGAGTAGTTAGCATCGGAGCTTATACCATCGGAAGGAACATGTTCACATGAACCGTCTCCGTGGTATTCTATTCCATGGAAGGGACATTTTATGCAATCGTCCTTCACTGTTCCTAAACTTAGGGCAGCACCTCTATGGGCGCAAATATCCATTACACAATGAATAGTTTCATTTTCATCTCGAAAAAAAGCTAAATTTTTATTAAGTCTTTTTGCTCCTACCACTTCATTTTTCTTTACTGATCCAGAGTCTAAAACTGCATACCAGCTATTATTTATCATAATTTCCCTCGGATATAAAATTTGAATTATCTATTAAAAGTTCTGATTAAGCTAGAATTATTAAATATTATATTCATCTTAAATTTATACCTAATAAAGACCTGTGTTAATCAAAAAAGCGACTCAAGTATAAATTGAATCGCTTTTAGAAGGTCATAAGACGTAATTAGTTGATATTAATTGTTCCATTATAAGTTGAAGCTTGGATATCTAGTTTATCGTTATTTTCGTTGTATCCATCAGAATATGCTATCATCGCTCCATCTTCTGTCACGAAGTTAGCGAAAATGCTATCTGCAAAATTGTTAGTGTCTATATCTTTGAAATGATTTTTCACTTTAGCTTTTACAGGTTTAAATACATCTTTTATAGAAATAGAAATATTTCCGTTATTAGTAGATGTGTTAATATCCTTTACATTGTCTTTTATTCCATTTACTACTATGGTTCCATTGGTAGTGTGGATATCAATGTCGCTGGAATTTACATCGCTTATTACGATTCTTCCATTTGTAGTGTTAATTTGAAGTTCATGACCGGAAATTCCTTTTGCTGCAATTTGAGCATTTGTTGATGAAACTTCTGCAATTTCTGCTACTGAGTTTTCAAGTAAAATTGTACCATTAGTAGAATTAACTTTTAACTTATTAGCTTCAATTTCTTTAATGTCTATACTGGAATTTGT
>JAAYEN010000053.1 GCA_012728775.1 Tissierellia bacterium | reverse complement strand
ACTTCTAAAAAGCATACTAAAACTCTAATGCCAGGCTACACCCATCTCCAAAATGCCCAAGTTGTCACCTTTGCCCATCATCTTATGGCTTATGGTCAGATGTTTTATAGAGATTTACAAAGGCTAAAAAATGCAATAGACATAATGGATTATTCCCCCTTGGGAAGTGGAGCTTTGGCAACGACCACATATCCTTTAGACAGATTTTTTACCGCAGAACTCCTAGGATTTAAAGGACCCACGGAAAACTCCATGGATTCCGTAGCAGATAGGGACCATGTAGCCGAGATAAATTTCATTATTTCCTTGATAATGGCACATCTTTCTAAACTTTCAGAAGAATTGATAATTTGGAGCAGCCAAGAATTTAGATTCGTGGAAATTTCCGATGCCTATTCCACAGGATCCAGTATAATGCCCCAAAAGAAAAACCCAGACATGGCAGAATTAATTAGGGGAAAAACTGGACGAGTTTATGGAAATCTTATGGCTATTTTAACAGTAATAAAAGGCACGCCGATGACCTATAACAAAGACTACCAAGAAGACAAGGAAGGTTTTTTCGACTCCATAGATACGGTAATCTTTTCACTAAAAGTTATGGCATCTATGATAGAAACTATGACTGTTAATGAAGAAAGAATGTCCCAATCTTCTAAAAAAGGTTTTTTAAATGCCACAGACTTAGCAGATTATTTGGTAGGAAAGAACATGGCCTTTAGAGATGCCTATAAAATCGTAGGAGAAATCGTATTGGAATGCCAAAAAGCAGAGATAACTCTAGAAGAAATGACTTTAGAAAATTACAAAAAATACAGCGAAGTATTTGAACAAGATCTCTACGAATTTATCGACTTAGATAATTGCTTAAATAAACGAAAAGTCTACGGAGGACCAGCAAAAGAATCCGTAGAAGTACAAATTAAAAACCTAGAAGAAAAATTATAATCATTTCGTGAAAAAGAGAAAGTTCAAATTTTCTGAACTCTCTCTTTTTTATTAAAATTTAACTCGATTATTCCAACGTAAAACCTAATTGTTTTTAGATTATTTGTAATTTCCAACTGCAGCTGGATAATTTCCGTAGTTCCAGCTTCTGTGTTGTTTTACAAAACTATCTCCCTTTAGGAAGAACATCTCTCTAGATTCGCCATCTTCCACAGCCCAAGTAGGGTCTATGTGGTACCAGTTTCCGTCGATTTTAACAAGGTTCCAGCCGTGGCTACTGCCATCAGCTTCCGCATTGCTAACGATATAAATAGATTCTATGCCAACTTGTTTACTTAAAGAAATAAACAAACCCCCAAAGGCATTACATACACCTTCGCCATTGTGAATAAGCGAAAGGGGAGAATATTTGCTATATCCATTGACTATCATTTGATTAGTATAAGAATACTTATAATTATCCCCGATAAAATTGTAAATAGCTTGAACTTTTTCAAACTCCCCCATTCCATCATTAATGTTTTTAGCTGCCCAATCTTTTGCAAAAGTGTCAACACTTTGAAGAGCAGATTTATTGTGATGAAATGTCGTCTTGGCTTCCATATCGTATATGCCGTTTCCCCTGTCTTTAAATAAGAAGCTAGGCTGTTTTAAATTTGCCCATATTGCCGGGTCGTTTTTCATTTCCGCCCATACTGCTTCTATAGCTGCGTTCTTATCTAGCGTTCCTGATTTTTGGAAGGATATAGTTACACTTTCATTAGCCAAAGCCCATTGTGAAACCAATTGTCCTGCCATCTCCTCATATCTATAAACTTCAGCACTTGCCAATGCAGGCACTGGGATTAAAAATAATACTAGCAATACAATAATTAATAATTTTCTTACTAAGATTACTCCATCGTTCACTTGTTACCTCCAAATATATAAGTAGCCCGAGGCATAGGCCTTGGATTATATATTTAGAGGACTTAGTCCCAACTCTGGGATTAATAACTCCATATATCTTAACTCCTTGCAGTTTTATTTTATATTTTGCGTCTATGTTAAAAGGTGACGCAATTAAGTCAAAAGCGCATCTTGTGATGCATAAGTACAAACCTTTGCCTGCAAGAAATGACTCCAAGAAAATTATTATTGAAATCGAGTTAATATTTAATTGTAAAGGATCTTCAATTCTTCCGAAGATTTATAACCGTATTTACTAAGCAATCATTTAAACCAAGAATAAAAAAATTCCTTTACCAATACACGCAATATTAGTATAGTTTAAATACTATTTAGAATGATTATTGTTCCTCACGATTTTCATTATACCTAAAAATTTAAAATAAAAAACCTTTTCCTAAAAAATTATTTAAAAATTATTCAAAAATTTAACTAAATATTTTGCGAAAATTTACTAAACAAATATACCAGTAAATTGCAGAAGACAAATTATTCTCCTTAAATACCGAAATATACAAATTATTAAAAAATTACCACTAACTAGTGATAAATAAATATATAACAATAGATTTTTTCTCTACAAAACCTCATATTAAGCCATTATTTAGCAAATTGATTAATAATAAAACCTTTAAAACAAATTAAAGCATAAAATTTTTATGATTTTATCCTTGAATAAAAAAGATAAATTTAAATATTTTTCTTGCCAAAATATAACTCCATTGATTTTGTGTAGTTAAACAGAATCATCGTTTTCATTTTATGTCTAAAAAATAAGTATAAATTCAACAAATGGGTATAAAATTAAATACAACAAATTACTAGGAGGATCATATGAAAAAAATAGCAATTTTACTTGAAAATATGTTTGACGAGCAAGAAGTTATTTATCCATTCCATAGATTAAGAGAAGATTATAAAGTTCATCTTATTGGAACTAAAAAAGACGAAGTTTACAAAAGCAAGGTAGGATTTTCCATGAAATCCCATAAAGGCTCTGACGAAGTATCAGCAGATGACTATGAAGGAGTATTTATTCCTGGAGGATTTTCTCCGGATTTTATGAGAAGATCTAAAGATACAGT